>CALGGP010000247.1 GCA_937915885.1 uncultured Selenomonadales bacterium
TCGTGTGGAAGGCGGCGGCACCCGATTGAACGTCGCGCAAAAAAATTTGTCGGAATGAGGAGGCGTCGCGAGTGACGGCGTAAGCCTCGACCTTGCCGGAGATTATACGCGCAAACATTTCGTCCGACTCCAGGCGGAGCCGCTGTCCGATCAATAATTTCATCATGAGTTCCTCTCTTCGATCAGCCGTCGATAGGCGCCGTCGTGTTGAATCATCTCGCGATGCGTGCCGCGCTCCATCACCTTGCCGCGATCCAATACTATTATCTCGTCGCAGTCGCGAATCGTCGACAATCGATGCGCCACCACCAAACACGCGCAGCCGCGATGCCGTATGTTTTCGATCACTTCTTTTTCTGTCATCGGATCGAGCGCGCTCGTCGCCTCGTCGAGAATCAACAGCGAAGGATTATTCGCCAACGCCCGCGCGATCTCCAATCGCTGTCGCTGACCGCCCGAAAAATTTAATCCGCCCTCCGACACCTTTGCATCGTAACCGCCGTCAAGCCGCAGTATATCATCATGAATGCACGCGTCCTTCGCCGCCTGTATGATGTCGCTCCGCTTGATCGACTCGTCAAACAGCGCGATGTTCTCGGCGATCGTCCCCGTGATCAAAAATATATCCTGGTCGACCGCCGCCACCGAATTTACTACCACCTCGCGCGGCAATTTTTTTCGTTCAACGCCGTCGAGCAAAATGCGCCCCGACCATTCCGCGTAGAGCCCCGTCACGATTTTTGCCAACGTCGATTTGCCCGAGCCCGACGCTCCGACTACCGCCGTCCAATTGCCCGGCTCAATGTGCAGATTGAAATGCTCCAACAGCGGCTTCGCAACCGGACTGTAGCCGAAGCTGATATCCTCCAACTGCAGCTCGCCCGTCAATCGATCGCGCTCAAAGCTCCGCGCGGAATCGTCCGAAGGATAATTGAGCGCGTCGACCTTGTATCGCATCACGTCGTCAAGCCGATGCATCTGCATTTCGGTCGTCTGCAATACCGAGCCGAGCCCCATCAATTTCGTCACCGGCGCCTGAAATTGCGTCATCAGCGATTGGAACGCCATAAACATTCCCGCCGTCATCGCGCCTTCCATTATCGAAAAGCCACCGAGCGTCATTATCAGCGCCGAGTTCACGCCCGCCGTCAGCATCGGTCCGATCGTCAGCGCCAACGACCGAACTTGAATCTCCTGCTCCGTCGACAATACTTTCGACCGATAGCCCGCCCATTTCGTGAACAGTTCGCTTTCGCTGCCGTTCGCCTTGAGCGTCTCGATCATTCGCAAGCCGTTCATCGCCACGCCGTATTCTTTGCCCGCGTCCTGTTGCATTTTCATCGTCATGTCCGTCAACCGTCGACGCAACACGAAGAACATCAACGCGTTGACCGCGCTCATCGCCACGCCGATTAACGTCAGCGTCACGCTGTATTGCAACAGCAGCAGCAGGAAGAATATCGCCACAAAAAAATCCAACAGCGCCGCCGCCGCCGGACCCGATAACACCTCCGCAACCGAGTCGTTGAACTGCACGCGCCCCGCGACCTCCGCCGCGTACCGTTGATGAAAAAATTGCATCGGCAGGCGCAGCAGATGCCAAAAATACTTCGACGAGTCGACCAACATCAGCTTGCGTTGCCAACGCGTGAGCACGAACACCCGCAGACAGTTCATCGCGCCCGTCAACAGGAACGCCACCGCCATTGCCAACATGAAATTGAAAACCCAATCGGGATGCTTGAATGTCAGAAGTTCGTCGAGGAAAATTTGATTGAAGACCGGCGTCGCCAGCCCCGGCACGATCATGCAAAGGTTGAGCACGATGACGAACAGCACGGCGGCTCGATCGCGCGAAAGTTTGTCGGCAATCGCCTTGACGACGCTGTATCGATGTCCCTCGGGCTTGAATTTTTCCGTCGGACGGATTTCGATCGTGATGCCCGTGTATGACGTGCGGAACTCCGCCCAAGGGATTTGTCGACGCCCCATCGCCGGATCGTTGAGATAAGCGACGCCGTTTTTGATCCCCTCGAGCACCACGAAATGATTGAACTCCCAATGAATGATCAGCGGATATTGCTTGCCGATCAACTGGTCGGCGCGATATCGAAAACCTTCGGCGGTGCAATTACGCTTGCGCGCGGCTCGATTGATGTTGCCGGCTTTGACGCCGTCGCGATTGACGCCGCATTCCTGCCGCATTTTTTCAAGCGGCACCCATTGTCCGTAATGCGCCAACACCATTGCCAAGCACGCCGCCCCGCATTCGACCGCCTCCATCTGCAAAATCGTCGGCACCTTCACTCGCGCGCCCGTCCGCAAAAAAATTTTTTTGATTCGATCGATCATCGTCATCTGCTCCTCAGCCATTGACTCAATTTATAAAATACCTTCTCGATCGGAGGTCGCCGCTCGATGATGATTGAGCCCGTGCAAAAACTTCCGGCGGTGATCGGTTTGTGCTCGCCGACGCTCGACGTCCAAAGGTAGCCCGACTCGGAGTTGGGATCGCGGACGAGATCGAAGGTGACTTCCATGACGGAACTTTTCTGCGCCGTCAAAATGTATTGCGCAAGGTGCTCATTGCCCAAATGTTGTCGGACGACGGCGCTCGACACCGGATATTGCGACACCGATCGAACCACGCCGAGCAGACTTCCCGATTGCGACACGTCAACGCCGTTGGGCGCAAGCTGAATGCTCATGCCGCTCTCGATGCGTTTGCCCTTGTCGACGGGCACATAAAAAATGCCGGTGAGATCGTTGCGCCCCTCATTCAATCGGATCGTGCAAATGGGCGTGCCGCCGGTTACGAGGCTGCCGACCTCGACCGCAATCTCGTCGACGATGCCGTCATAATCGCTGTAAACATCCTCGGCGATATTCTGTCGATAGCGTTTGGCGTCGTACTCGTAGACTTGACGCATCGCCTCTCGATCGGAGCCCGCAAGCCCCGTGCCGTATTGAGCCATGCGGGTGTCGGCGGATTGCTCGGGCTGTTCGAGATGGGCAATCAGATCGCCCTTGCGGACGTGGGAGCCGGTTCTGATGTAAAGGCTCTCAATCTTGCCGCCGGCGACGTGCGAGACGTTGACGACGCCGGCGCTGTCCATGATTAGCCCCATGCCGTCGGCTTTGACGGTGAAGGCGCCGAAGATCGACCACAGCACTATCGAGCACGTGATCATGACGATCGCGCCGAGGCTCATCCAAACGATTGGCGTCGTGATTGAAAGCATGGTGTCAAGGCGTTCGGGGGATCGGAGTTTGTCGAGCGCGTCTTGACTGAAGAGTTTATTGTTGGTTTGCTTGCGCCGTTCGAGCGCGGATTTAGCATCAGCCATTGTCATTGCCTCCGATCGTAACGTCGACCTTCATGCCGGAATCGAGCCCGTGAGGATTGGACGTGATCACCACCGCGCCTTCGCCGAGCCCGTCGATCACTTCGATATAAGAGCCGTCGTCGATGCCCGTCGTAATTTTTTTGAGCGCGAGCGTGTTATCGGGTTGGACGATAAAAACTTCCGATCGATCGGAGTTGATGAGCGCCGCGATCGGGATCGTGAGGCACCGTTTTTGATCGGTCGAGCGGATAGTGATGCCGCCGTAGGTTTGCGGCTCGAGCAGCCCCGCGCGATTGTCGAGCTCGAATAAAATTTTTCGCATGGACGCGTGCTCGTCGGGCGGCGGAGTGATATCGCGGATCGTCGCAATAAAATGTTCTTCGGAGCCGCCGCCTCCCGAATACTCGGTGTCGTAAGCCTTTTGAAGGTCGCGGCGTTGAATGCGCAACTCGACGGTCTGATCGAACTCGAAACGACCGGCAAATTTATCCTCCATCGGGACGGAGAACATCAGCCGATCGAATTGCCCGATGAGCGCAAGCGGAGTGCCGGCAGTGACGTAGGAGCCCTGCTGTTTATAGACGATCAAAACTTCGCCGTCGATGGGTGAGGTGACTTGTTGACGATCGCTTTGAATAAAAAGTTGTTCGCGTTGAGCATGAGCCTCGTCAAGGGCTGCTTGGGCGGCGCGATATTCGGTCTGCGCCTGCTCGAAACGCTCGCGGGAGGTCGCCTCCATCTCCATCAGCTCGCTGTAGCGACGATAGGAGTTCAGGGCTTGAGCGAGATTGGCTTCGGCGCGAGCGATGGCGCTGTCGGACTGACGAATTTGCAAAGGAATTTGTTCGTTGACGAGACTAAAAATGACGTCGCCGCTCCGAACGTGAGAATTTTTGTTGACGAAGGCGGCATCAATCCTGCCGTCGATGAGCGCGGTGGCGTCAATCATTTCGTTTGAATAAAGATTGATGGTGTCGAGGACGATGACGGGCTGAATGGATCGGACGGCGGCGCGGGCACCGGCAAGAGGAACGGCGCGCTCCGACATGCGATCGACAATATGAGATTCATCGTGTTCGTTGAGCTGAATGCCGTAGCCGACGAGGATCAGCGCGAGCAGCAATGTCGATAACATACCGAGATAAAAAAATTTTTTCATGGACAGCACCTCCTATACGGCGCATTATATATCAAGGCGATAAAAAAGAGAAAAAAAAACGCCGTGCTGACGGCGATATGAATTTTTCTCCGGCGCGCGACTGCCGACGATCAGATCATGCTTTTAATGTCGTCTTCGACGGTCGAGATCGTTCCGATGCCGAAGTTTTTGACGAGCACCGACGCCACGTTGGGCGACAGGAACGCCGGCAGCGTCGGACCGAGATGAATATTTTTGACGCCGAGGTAGAGCAGCGCCAACAAAACGATCACAGCCTTCTGCTCGTACCATGCGATGTTATACGCGACGGGCAATTGATTGACGTCGTCGAGCCCGAACGCATCACGCAACGCCAGCGCGATCAGCACCAGCGAATAAGAGTCGTTGCATTGACCGGCGTCGAGCACGCGCGGAATCCCGCCGATGTCGCCGAGCGGCAGTTTGATGTATTTATACTTCGCACAGCCCGCCGTCAAGATCACCGTATCCTTCGGCAGCGCTTGAGCGAAGTCCGCGTAATACTTTCGAGACTTCATTCGACCGTCGCAACCCGCCATCACCACGAATTTTTTGATCGCCCCGCTCTTGACTGCCTCGATAATTTTTCCCGCGAACTTCAACGCCTGAACATGAGCGAAGCCTCCGACGATCGAGCCCGTCTCGAGTTCCGTCGGCGACGCACATTTTTTTGCGCACTCGATCAACGGAGTAAAATCCTTCGATCCATCCTCCGCCTCGTCGATGTGCACGCAACCGTCGAAGCCGACCGCACCAGTCGTAAACACACGATCGATGTAAGATTTATCGGGCGGCACAAGACAATTCGTCGTCAACAGAATCGCGCCGTTGAATGCTTTAAACTCCGTCTTCTGCTGCCACCACGCATTTCCGTAGTTGCCGACCAGGTGCGGATATTTTTTGAGCGCGGGATAATAATGCGCCGGAAGCATCTCGCCGTGCGTGTAAACATCGACGCCGCTGTCGACCGTCTGATCGAGCAATTGTTTCAGGTCGTTGAAGTCGTGCCCGCTGATCAGAATGCCCGGGCGATTGCCGACGCCCAATTTCACCGTCGTTACCTCGGGATCGCCGAACGTCTTAGTATTCGCCTTGTCGAGCAACGCCATCACATCAACGCCGAATTTGCCCGTTTCGAGCGCAAGCGCCGTCAACTTTTCAACCGACACTTCCTCCTCGTCAATCAGTTTCGCCAACGTCGCTTGAATGAACAGATCGGCGGCGGGCTCTTCGTAGCCCAATTGGTTGGCGTGATACAGATACGCGGCGAGCCCCTTCAATCCGTAGAGAATCAGATCGCGCAAACTCTGAACGTCGGGATCAATCGATCCGCGCGGAGCCGGAGCCTCGGCGGGCAACGGAGCGCCAACCATTTTCGACAGTTCCTCCGCCGCGTCGTTGGTCTCGTCGACCGCGCGACCGATCGCGTTGAGATCGAAGTTGGCGTTGGTGATCGTCATAAACAGGTTGCGCGTGATCAGACGGTCGAGATTTTTCGACATGCCCACGCTCGAAAGCCCGATGCCCTCGGCGCGACATTGCGTCGTCACCGTCGACAAAACCTCCGTTGCGTAAATGAGATCGTCCTGACGGTTGGCAACTTCGGCGGTCTTGCCGCACACGCCCTTGACCGTGCAGCCCTTGCCGCCCGCCGTCTCCTGACACTGATTGCAAAACATCTTATCGCTCATCGTAATAACTCCCCAATCATCAATCAGCCGCGCGGCGGGAATGCCACCACCAACAGCATTTTGAAATTCTCGATGCCGAAGACCGCGTGCGGCGTGTTGTTGGGCATCACGATCGATTCGCCCGCCGTCAAAATATAATCCCGACCGTCGATGGTGATGCGCCCCTTGCCGTCGAGCGCGTGCACAAGCGCGTCGCCCTTCGACTCGTGAGTGCTGATGCCCTCGCCCTTCGCAAACGCAAACAGCGTGATCCCGACGCCGTCATTTTGAATCAGCGTCTTGCTCACGACCTGACCGTCGGCATAAGCGACCGCGTCTTTCAAGTCAAGCACCGTCGACGCCGCTATGTTCCTCAAGATTGCAGCCATAAAATATTCGCCTCCTTTTCTTCGACAAATATTAATAAAAACGCGGCGGCAAGTCAATGCGGGTGCGTCTCAACGGCGACAGATCAATCGAAGTAAATCACTTCGTCGAGGAGGAAGCCGAGCGAATAAATCTGCGGCAGAATTTTTTCGCCCAACCGATCGAACTCCGCGCGGAATTTTTCATCGTCGAGGAGATTGGCGTCCTTCAACGCTCCGAACACTTGATAGCGTCCCGCGTCCCACGTTTCTATCTTAAACTTTCTTCGATCGAGCTCCTCGAGCAGTGCATAGAACTGCCGATAAATTTTTTTCGCTTCGTCGAGCACAGCTCTTGCCTCCGTCGACAACGAAGCCGCTTTCAACCATTGAGCAGCAAACCGATCCTCATCGTTGACGTCGACGCCCCACTCTCTTAGCTCTTCTATCGTCCAAGGATATAAATTATTTTTGATCTGATAAATCTCGCCCTCGTACTCGACGTCCTTCAACGCCGTCGTGCAATTGGACGGCGCAAACAACGACCATACGACGCAATCATTGACAAACTCCGTCGGCAATTTTTTCGTCGGGCGGAGGAATTGATCGCAATCGTTGAGCCACGTGGCGCGCGGCAATCGACGGACGGTATGAACGATCATACTCCGCTCGAAATTATCTGCCGTCACCGATAGCGCCCCCGCGCTTACATACGGTCCAGACAACAGCGCCGTATAATTTTGATTGAAAAAATCATTGCCCTTACTCGCCAGCGACGCCAAAAATCCCTCCGCTATTCGATCTCGACGATCTTTATTATTGCGCGCAACCGTGAGCGCGTTCGACAGCGGCGGAAATTTTTTCGTTGCCGCCGGACGCGCGATCCATTTGCTGAGAAATTTTCCGCGCGGAATCGATTTTATTTTTTTCACTCCGATTTTATCAAGCCGATTATTGAACACTTCCAACTTGATCTTTTGCTTCGTCAACGGTATGTGTTCGGCAAGATTCCACATCAGAAATCCGACGGGAAAATTCCCTTTGATTCCTTGAAACGCCTTCGATGGAAATATAAAGCCGCCCTCAAATTTATAATCGAAGAATCGATCGCGCATCTTTTGATCATTTGTCGCAAGCATATACTTGAGCGTCGAAAACATTCCGAGGAGCGTTTGACGCGCGCTGAGTTCTCGATTGATGCGATAGAGGAACTGCGCAAAAAGTTCCCGGCTGGTTTCGCCCATGCCCTCCGCCGTCATAAGTTTTCGGATCGCCGTCATCGAGACAAAATTTTTATTGACTTTGTCGGAGCCGCGCTCGGGATTGTTGGCGGTCGCATACGGCGGATTGATGAACACTA
>CALGGP010000248.1 GCA_937915885.1 uncultured Selenomonadales bacterium
GACGGGCAAGTGCGGGTGAACGGCTGGCGTGAGGGCGAGGGCATCCGCGTCGACGAGCTGGTGGCGCGCCTCGTCGGGCTGGGATATCGCCACCTCGTCTTCACCGACATCGCCCGCGATGGCATGCAGACGGGCATCGACGTGGACGCATACCGTCACGTCGCCGAGGTAGCGGGCTTTCCCGTCGTCGCTTCGGGTGGCATCGCGACGCTCGGCGACCTGAGGGCGCTCGTCGCTGCGGGTGCCGACGTCATCGAGGGTGCCATCACGGGCCGCGCGCTCTATGAGGGGAGCTTCTCGTTGGAGGATGCCCTCGTGGCCACGCGTCCGTGAGCGGTCGGTACGTTTGACCCCGTCAGATGTACCACATGGTACGTGCGGTCGGGTTCGATGTACCATGGTACGTGTGATTCGGTCTGTTGTGTCGTTACGTCTTCGGCGAGAGGAAGCCATGCTGACCAAACGAGTGATACCGTGCCTGGACGTCAAGGACGGGCGCGTGGTGAAGGGGACAAATTTTGTCGGATTGCGCGACGCGGGCGATCCGATCGAGCTGGCGAAAAAATACGATGACGAGCGCGCCGACGAGTTAGTGTTTTTGGATATAACGGCGTCGCATGAAAAACGCGGGACGATAGTCGACGTGGCTCGGGGCTGTGCGTCGCAAGTTTTCATTCCGTTCACGGTGGGCGGCGGGATTCGGACGGTCGACGATATGAGAGTGATTTTGAAGGCGGGCGCCGACAAAATTTCAATCAACAGTGCCGCCGTCAAAAATCCCGATGTGATCTCCGAAGGCGCTAAAAAATTCGGCAGTCAATGCATCGTGCTGGCGGTCGACGCCAAAAAAATTGCCGACGGTCGTTGGGAGGTCTACGTCAACGGCGGTCGAAAGCCGACGGGCATTGATTGTATCGAGTGGGTGAAATGGGCGGTCGATCTCGGCGCGGGCGAAATTTTATTGACGAGTATGGACGCCGACGGGACGAAGGACGGCTACGATATCGAATTGACGCGTGCGGTGTCGGAGGCGGTGAATGTGCCGGTGATTGCCTCGGGCGGCGCGGGCGAGCTCGAGCACTTTTATAAAGTTTTGGTCGACGGCAAGGCTGATGCGGTGCTCGCGGCGTCGGTGTTTCACTACGGCAAATATACGATTCGGCAGGTGAAAGAATATCTTGCCGGGCGCGGAGTCGAGGTGCGCTTCTGACGTGGACGGTTACAAAAAAATTTTGGTGATCAATCTCATGCACTTGGGCGATTTGATGTTGGTGACGCCGGTGCTTCGGACGCTGCGAAAAAATTTCCCGTCGGCGGAGATTGATCTGTTGGCGGATAAAAAACTCGCCGATCTGGTCGTGCTCAACCGTTGGATCGATCGGTGCCTGTTGATCGACAAAAAGGGTGTGGACGATCATCTGCCGACGTTCGTCAATTTCATAATGAAACTCCGCGCGGAGCGATTCGACTTGGTGATCAATCTGCATCGGAACGAGCGGGCGTCGGCGGTGGCGGCGTGGAGCGGCGCAAAAAAAATTGTCGGCTATTCAAAGCCGTTTTTTTCTATGTGGTTCGATCGGGTGCTGCCGAATTTGAAGGCGGTGAAGCATCAGATTCATTCGCATTTTGACGTGTTGCGAGAGGCGGTCGGGATCGAGCGGATTGACGACGGCGGGCTGGAGATGTGGATTGAGCCGTCGGTCGAACAGGAAATGTCCGCGCGGCTCGAAAAGGAGTTCGGCTCGACGAAAGTGATCGCCTTCAACATCGGAGCGAGTTGGTTGACTAAGCGTTGGCTCGACGAATATTTTGCGGAGTGTGCGGATCGATTGATCGAGCGGGGATATGGAATTGCATTTTTGGGCGGACCGATGGACGTTGAAATTGTTCGGGCGTGCGTCGGCAAAATGCGGCATCAATCGAGCGATCGATTAAAAATATTTACGGGGCAATTGACGTTGGCGCAAGTGGCGGGGCTGTTGGATCAATGCGTCTTATTCCTGACGACGGACTCGGGACCGATGCACATCGGGGTGGCGAGAAATATTCCGATCGTGACGATGTTCGGGGCGTCGCCTGTGCCGGGCTTTTATCCGTACGATGCGAAAGACATTTTGATCAAGACGCCGGAGCGGTGTCATCCGTGCGGCAAGCATGAATGTCCGAGGGCGGGCGCGGAGAATTTGGCGTGCATGAAAAATATTCCGGTCGATGTGGTGATGAAGTATGTCGACGAGCTGTTGAGCGAGTACGGGCAAAAGGCGAAGGACATTCCGCGCGTTTACGGCGCGTATCAATGTCAGGTGGTCGAACTTTAGGGGGCAATCAAGGTGACCGAGCAGGAAAAAATTTTTTTCGAGACGTTTAACGCAAACAATTTGTATTTGGACGCCTTGCGTCGCGATCGGACGCATAAGGCTCATATGATGAACACGGCATCGATGCGCGGCATTTGGTCGAGCATCGTCGAAAAATATTCCGATCAAGCTCATTTTATTTACGAGCTGCTTCAAAATGCCGACGACGCCGGCGCCACTACTGCTCGTTTCATTCTCAGAGCCGACGAACTGATTTTTGCGCACAACGGCAGTCGACACTTCTCAATCTCCGATCCCGACAATGAAGAGGTCGACACCGCCAACGGCACGCTCGGCGACGTCAACGCGATCACATCAGCCGCCAACTCCAACAAAACCGTCAACGACATCGGCAAGTTCGGCGTCGGCTTCAAAGCCGTCTTTCAATACACCCGCACGCCGCACATCTACGACGTCGACATCAATTTTAAAATCGAGCGCTACATCGTGCCGATTCGTCTCGAGAACAATCATCCCGAGCGCGCCGATAATGAGACGCTGTTTGTTTTTCCGTTCGATAATCCGAATGTTGAGCCCGAGCGCGCCGAACGCGAGATTGCCGACAAACTTTTTACGCTCAACCTGCCGACGCTGTTTTTGAAAAATCTCTGTCGCGTCAACTATCAATGCGGCTCGACCGTCGGCAAATACGATAAAACAATCAGCGCTCACGTCGTCGACGGCGCAATTACCGTTGAGCAGATCAGAGCGTGGCAGTGGAATTTTGGCGGCGATGCAAAACCTGAGCCGCCTCGCGATTTTTGGCTGTTCACTCGGACGGAGCGCATTGACGATTACGACGCCGATATCTCCGTCGGCTTCCTCACCGCCGACAACAAACTCGTCCCCGCGAATTACAACGCGTTTTGTTTTTTCCCGACGAAAGAAAAGACGGGGCTCAACTTCATAATTCACGCGCCGTTTCTGTTGACCGACAGTCGGGAAGGAATCCGCGCGACGGAAAATTTCAATCGGACGCTGATCCAAAAGTTGGCGGAGCTGGCGGCAAAATCGCTCGTCAATCTCAAAAATGCTAACTTGATCGACGACAGCATTCTCGACATCATACCGTGCGATCCGAGCGCGTTCACCGCTCTCGACAGTCGCGAGCAAATTTCGTTCCGTCCGTTTTACGATGAGATCAAACGCGTGATGCAGACGGAAGAAATTTTGCCGACCGCCGTCCCGAAAAAATATGTATCGTCGAAGAACGCCTATTGGGCGACCACGTCAAAGTTGAGTCAGCTGTTCGATGACGAGCGGTTGAGAATGTTGACGGGCAATCCGAAGGCGGCGTGGGTGTTTACGTCGGTGAGTGAGCGGCACGTCGGAGGCGCGGCGTTCAATCGCTACGTCAAAGAACTCGTCGCGAAAACTTTTGAGGATGAAAATTTTTTGCCGTTGATCGACGGAAATTTTATCGAGCGACAAACGCTCCGTTGGTTGCGCGAACTGTATTTGTATCTGATCGATCGCGGGGAGCGAATGAAACGGACGCGGACGCTGCCGATATTTTTGAATCAAGATAAGAAAGCGGCGGCGGCGTTTGATGCGAACGGTCGAGCGACGTTGTTTTTGCCGTCGTCGGGCTTGGAAGGATACGAGACGGTTTATCGGGAGCTGTTGAAGGATAAGGACATCGTTCAGTGCTTGGATCGATTTGGGATCAAGGCGCCGTCGCTCAAGGATGAGATTTACAGCAAAATCCTGCCGCTGTATCGAGCCGCCAACGCTGACATTGACACGCGCCCGCACATTCGAGTATTTCTGCAATATTATCTTGAGGCTTCCGCGCTCGAGCGTGAACGGTTCGTCGATGATTTGAAACGATATAAATTTGTATGTGTCAGGAGATTGGACGGGAAAATTTTTCGTTGTCTGCCTGCCGACGCATACTTTTACTCGAGTACTCTTGAGGAATATTTTCAAGGGGCGACGAAAATTTATTTTGTGTGTCTCGAGGATTATGAGCCGTTCGTTCCCAAGCGCGCTCAAGAGGATTTGAAAATTTTTTTGAGAATGGTCGGCGTCGCTTTCGAGGCGCCGCGATTGAAAGAAGTCAACATTACTCGAGAAGAAGCGCAACGGCTCAAATTGCCGCGTTATAATGAGCAACGAGAAATGATTTGGACGGAAAATCGCATCGATGGTTGCCAACATATGTTGTGCCGCATCGAATTGACGCAAGATCGGTCGGCGTCGCTGATACTTTGGAGCATTTTGCTGAAAGTATTTGAGCATCGCTTTATTCGTCAGCGGACACCCGAAAAAGAACTCATCGGACAAGTACAATCTCAAGATGTCAGCAGACGTCGAATGCGAAACAGAGAATTTCCGTCGACGGACATAGCGGCGCTGCGAAATACGCCGTGGTTGCTCGACCGCGAAGGGCAATTCCGAGCCCCGTCCGCTCTCGACACATCAACGCTGTCGAAGGATTACGATCGCAAGTCCGAGGACGCCGAGCGACTGATAAAATTTTTGGGGATCAAAGACCTCTCGAATTTGACGGCGGAACAACGAGAACTGATCGAGCTCGGCAGATTGGCGCAAAGGGCGGGCTTGACCAAAAAAGAATTGAACGAAGAAATACGTCGCCGCCAACAGCCCGAGCCGTCAATCAATCCGCCGCCATCAACGTCATCGTCCACGTCCCGCGCGGAGCCGTCAAGCAATCGCCCGACCGTCAATCCGATTGTCGAGCCGCCGTCGAATGTCGATCGCGACGAGAATTTTTCGCCGCCGCCCGCCGATTACTCAAAACAAATCGACGCGCTCAATCGGAACTACGAAAAAGAATTAAAAGCTCTCAACGATAAGGCTGAATTGGTCGCGCGCGCGGAGGCGGCTCAAAAGTATTCTTACGAGTGGTTCACAACTCTGTTGGCACTCGAAAAACTCAACGCCGACTCCGGCGGCAGCCGCGCGATCTCGATCAGTTTCAGCCGCGTCGAGCGCGAACTCGAAAGCCGACGCACTCTCATTTTGAAATATCCCAATCATTATATCCCGTCGAGCATCGAAGAGTTGACCGATATCCCGTTGAAACTGTCGAGCCGCGGCGTGAAAGTTGCCGAGCCGATCATCGACGCGATCAGCATCAAATCATTTACGCTCCGCGTCAAGATCAAGGACATCGAAAAAATTGCGGGCGTCGATCTGTCGAGCGTCGACGAGGCGCACATCGAAGCCAAGAGCCCCGACTTCCTGCTCGACGCGCTGATCAAATCCTTCAACGCGCTCGCGCTCGAGCCGACATTCGACATGAAAAAAAATCTGCCGTCGAATATCCGATTCATCTTCGGACCTCCGGGCACCGGCAAGACCACATATCTTGCGCGCGAAGTTTTGATCCCGATGATGCGACAACGGGGCTCCGCGCGGATTTTGGTGTTGACGCCGACCAATAAAGCCGCCGATGTGCTCGTCGCTCGAATAATTTCAACGCTCGACGCCGAAGGCGATCAATCGTATCGCGATTGGCTGATCCGTTTCGTGTCGACCAACGACGAGGAAATTGAAAGGCGCGGTGTCCTTCGCGAGCGCATCTTCGACATCACGCGACTCGATCGAAGCATCACCGTCACGACCATCGCGCGATTCCCTTACGATTATTTTGCGATGGGCGACAAACGACTGCATTTGCAGGCGCTCGATTGGGACTGCATTGTGATCGATGAGGCGTCGATGATCGGGCTCGCCGACATCGTTTATCCGCTGTATCGAAAAACTCCGCGGCAATTCATCATCGCGGGCGATCCGTTTCAAATCGAGCCGATCACGAACGTCACGCAGTGGAAGGACGAAAATATTTATTCGATGATCCGATTGGCGTCGTTCCAAAATCCGACGACGACGACGCATAATTATTCCGTCCGACTGTTGACGACGCAATATCGGAGCATCCCGACAGTCGGCGAGATATTCAGTCGGTTTGCGTATGACGGAGTGCTGGCGCATCATCGGAGCGCGAGCGCTCAGCGGCGGCTCAACCTCGGGCTGTCGTTCCGAACGCTCAATCTGATCAAATTTCCCGTCAGCAAGTACGAAAGCATCTATCGGGCGAAGCGGCTGCAGGGGCGGACGCCGTATCACATTTACTCGGCGCTGTTCGTGTTCGAGCTGGTAAAATTTTTGGCGCGGCGGCTGTCGACGGCGCACAACAAAAAAATTTCGATCGGAATCATCAGCGCCTATCGCGCGGAGGCGGATTTGATCAATAAGTTGACGGCGTCGATGAAAAATTTTCCGCTCGTCGACGTACAGGTCGGTACGATACACGGTTTTCAAGGCGACGAGTGCGATATAATTTTTGTGGTGCTCAATCCGCCGCCGTTCATCTCCGACAGCGACGACATGTTTCTGAACAAAATCAATATAATCAACGTGGCGATCAGTCGCGCGCGCGATTATTTATTCGTGCTGATGCCGGACGAGCGGACGGAGAATGTAGAGCGGCTTCGGTTGGTTGAGCGGCTCGAGCGGTTGATCAAGTCGAGCGGCGATTGTTGCGAGATGCAATCGAACGAGATCGAAAAAATAATTTTCGGATCGCCGACGTTCATTGAGGAGAATGCGTTTTCGACGGCGCATCAGGACGTCAACATTTACGGTTCGATTGAGCGGCGCTACGAAATTCGGAGCGAAGATACCGCCGTCGATATTCAACTGCACGAAATTACTTCGGCAGCGCGCGATTGAGTTTGACGCCGAGCCACGCCGCCGCGCACGCCTTCATCACGTCGCCCGGGATAAACGGCAGCACCGCCGCCACAAACGCTTGGCTCAACGAAATTTCGCTGACGATCATCATCGAGAGCAGCCCGCCGACGTATGTGATCGGCACCGCGATCAGCACGTCCGCAATCGTGTATCGCTTGAAATTCGGAGCCGCGCCTTTCAACAGACTCAACAGCGGGAATGCGATCAGCCACGCGAAATAAAATCCGCCCGACGGTCCGAGCAATTTTGCGAGCCCCTGTTGCCCCGCGAACACCGGCATCCCGACCGCGCCGATCAACACGTACGTCAGCACCACGAAAAATGTCTCGCGCGGCGGCAACACGAACGCCGTCAAGCTCAGCGCCAGCGTCAACGCCGACACATACGCCGGTGTGAACGGCAACGGGAATGAAATGTAAGCGGCGACGCAGCACAACGCCACGCACAACGCAATTTTCGTCAATTGTCGAGTATCCAACCTTCGATCTTCCTTTCGTCGGCGTCAACGTAAAACTTCTCCGCGTCGAACGTCAAATATAAATTTTCATCGACCGCCGTGAAATGTTTGAAACGCAGGCGGATTTTTTTGTGCTCGCTCAAGCGGGGCTCGTTTAGGAGTGCCTCGACGATCAAAAAGCCCGGGACGATGGGACGGGCACCGCGATGAATTTCATTGTCGTCGTCGGTGTCTCGAATGAAATTTTCGATCTCCGACGCCGAAAATTTTTTCCACGCCGCAACTCCGTCGCTCCCACCCGCCCTTTGGTCTGACGGACGGTTTTTTGTGACGACGGAGATGGGGCGCCGCCGACGCCCCCGCCCTCGGAGCTCGGCGTCCAACTTTTGTAGCGATCCCACCCTGCGTCGACGGCGCCCACCTTCATTATCGGCAGCAGTTGACATGGGCGAACGGGCGGGAAAATCTGATTGATTATCGGAAACCGAACGGGGGCGAAATTCCGTCGGATTTTTCATGGGGTGAAACCCCGTAGGGGTTTTGGG
>CALGGP010000249.1 GCA_937915885.1 uncultured Selenomonadales bacterium
TGAATTTGACGCCGAGAACGCGCTCGAACTCGTAAAGCCGATCCAATTCTTTTGGGTCGACGAGCGTGATCACATTGCCGGTGGCGCCCGCCCGCGCCGTCCGCCCCGCACGATGCAAATACATTTTTGCGTTCTCGGGCAAGTCTAGATTGATCACGTAATCGACGTCTGGAATGTCGAGCCCGCGCGCCGCAAGATCGGTCGACAGCAGCAGTTGAGCCTTGCCGTTTTTGAAATTATTGATGGCGTTCTTGCGATCGACTTTGTTGGCGTCGCCGACGAGCGACTCCGCGCGGAGCCCCTCAAAGTTGAGCTTGTCGACGGCGCGTCCGACATCGAAATTTTTATTGACGAAAACGAGCCCGCGCTTAATCTCGAGCCTTCGCGTCAGACGACGAACCTTATCAATTTTATCGCGGAACTCAACGACGGCAAAAAGATCATTGCGTTCGGCAGAAAAAGTTTCGTCGACCTCGACGGTGACGATCTCGAAAGTGCCGAACGATTCCGCGCGGTCGAGCGCCTTTTTGGGAGCGGTGGCGGAGAACATAAAACATTCGACGGCGGGCGGCAAAATATTTTTCAATTCGACAGTGGATTTAAAATTTTGATCGTCGAGGAGCCGATCAAACTCGTCAAGCACAAAAAATTTTACGTTATGGAGCTTCAACTTATTTTTGCGGTGAAGTTCGAGGATACGTCCGACGGAGCCGACGATAAGTTGAGGCTTTTTTTTGAGCGCATCGATCTGCCGATTGATGTTGGCGCCGCCGATCAGCCCCTGCGTTTTAATTCCGAGCGGTTGAGCAAATTCGGAGGCGACGCGGGTGGTCTGCATGGCGAGCTCATAAGTTGGCGCGACGACGACGGCTTGAATATCGGTCGATTGACTGTCGATCGATTGAAGGATCGGCAAAAGATAGGCTAGAGTTTTGCCGGTGCCTGTAGGCGCGCGTCCGATGATATTTACGTGGTCGAGGATTTTTGGAATTGCCAACCGTTGAATTTCGGTCGGGCGGACAAAATTTTTGGTCTGCAAAGTTTTTACGAGCAAAGGATTTAAATCGAACATAAAAAATCACCTCAGACTTCGGGATTGAGCTCGCGCCCGTACTCTCGAAGAAAAATTTTTTGATAGCGCTTGTAAGTCGGCGCCAGCGGTTTTTCCTTCGGGCAATGGACGCACCAAAAATCGTCGTCCTGATTGGGCACGACGACGCGGAAGCCCGCGCGGTGCATTTCCATGCAAAGCGACGTGTCGTAAAGGTGCCAGCCGTCAAACAGATCGGCGCGCCACGTGAGATCGTATTGCGTTGCGATAAACAATCCGTCGACGGACTCAACGTCGATGAACGAACCGTCGGGCTCGGAGCAATGGGAATCGACGACGGACTCGGGCTCGCAAGCATGAAGGACTCGACCGTAAGTACGGAGCCCGTCCCACCAGACGCCGGATTGCGGGAGATTTTTGCAGCCGATGACGCCGACGGCGCCGATGGTTGGATCGGAAAAAATATTTAGTAGGTCGGCGACGAGATTTTTATTGACGACGAGAGTATCCTGATGGAGATAAATTTTATACTTTGCGTCGGATTGGAGCATAGCGGCTTGATAGCCGGCGGTCATCGACGGGGCGTCGCGGACGGGGATCAGCTCGACGGAAAAGCCGTTGGGAATAATTAAATGGCGGATATAGAGGGCGCATTCGCTGTACCAATCCTCGTCGTTGACGCAAGTGATGAAGGCGCATTTTTTTTGATTCAAAGTATCAGCCTCCGAAAAAATTTTTTTTATGATAGCATCGACAGCGGCGCCTTTCAACGGTTAATGGGGCGGCGCCGACGCGGGTGGGAGCCACGGGCTAATTTGGGCGCAACCATTCGTGGGCGGGAGCGCCGCCAACGCATGGGGCTACCGTCTGATTGCTGGTCGGATGCCGCTCTTTTAACGGCAACGAGGTCGTTCGCCGATGTGGATTGAGCGCCGAGCTCAAGGATGAGGCGCCGCCGGCGCGGGTGGGAACCTCGTCCTCTGTTGGGCGCCGACATCGACGGGCGGGAGCGTCGGCGGCGCCCTTACACCCGTCGCCCACAAAAAAACCGTCGACTGTCCGCTAAATCATTGGAAAAAAAATATCGGGGCGATCCGCCCCATTTTTTATTGTTCGATCGGATCGTCGAAGCCGAGCAGCCACGTCGCTATGAAGCCCGCCACATACGCCGTCAACAATCCGACAAAGTACATCGCTATATTATTCGTCGCCGCCGCCAACGGCAAACCCGATATCCCCAGCGTCGCCGCACCGACCGCCGACGACGCCTGCACCGCGCCGCCGAACGCGCCTCCAATGCACGCTCCGACGAACGGTCGACCGAGCGGAAATGTCACGCCGTATATAAGAGGCTCGCCGACGCCCATCATTCCCACAGGCAACGCCGACGCGACCGTCCGCTTCAAAAATTTATTCTTCGTCTTGAAATACACCGCGATCGACGCCCCCACTTGCCCCGCGCCCGCCATCGCCAAAATCGGCAACAAAATCGTCACGCCGTATTGCCCGATTAAGTCGACGTGGATCGGCGTCATCGCTTGGTGCACTCCGAACATCACCATCGGCAACCACAAGCCCGCCAAAATAAATCCGACCGCCGCGCCGCCCGATTGGACTGCGACCGTCGCCGCGCTCCCGATCGTCTCAGATATCATTCCTCCGATCGGTTGAAGGATGAAGATCGCCGCCGCCCCCGCCGTCAAAAATGTTACGAGCGGCGTCACGAACAAGTCAAACATCTCCGGCACAATCGAGTGCAATTTTTTTTCGACGAACGCTCCCAATGCCGCGACCAATATCACCGAGATCACGCCGCCGCGCCCGGGCAAAAGCGCCGAGCCCGCGATCACCACGTCGCTCAACGACGGATGCGTCAACAGCGCCGCCAAGATTCCTCCGAGGATCGGCGTCCCTCCAAATTCTTTCGCCGCGTTGAAGCCCACGAATAAATTCATTCCCCAGAGGATTGTGTTGCCCGCCACCATCAATAATTTTATCATCGATTGATCGGCGAGCGTCGGATCGAATTTCAACGCCAAGCCCACGCAACCCGTGATCAGTCCGCACGCGATAAACCCGGGGATCAACGGCAAAAAAATACTCGCGATCCGCTTGAAAAATAATTTTATCGGCGTCGCGTTTCGCGCCTTGAGCTCGTTTCGCAACGCTTGACCGTCGCCTATCGCTCCGCGCGGAGCTTTCGACAAGAGCGCGTTGACTTCCGTCGTGACGTTCGTTGCCCGCCCCGGTCCGAGGATTATTTGAAGTTCGTCGCCGTCAATGTTGAGCCCGAGCACGCCCTCAATTTTTTTCAAGCCGTCGAGCATCGATTGATCCCGTTGCGCCGTCTGCAATCGCAACCGCGTCATACAATTTGTCGCGCTCCGAATGTTCGACGCCCCGACCGTCCGAATGATCGCGTCCGCCAGTTCTTTATTCGTCATCGGCATTCACAACGATCTCCGACATAACTGCTCGAGCAGCCGCAAATACCACGTCGCACGTCGGTAATTCTTAAACATCAGCGAAGTCTTGACGTTCTCGCGCACCGCGTCAACCAAGTCGAGCCGATCGATCGTCGCCGTCAAACTGAACGCGCTCCGCTTACTCGCCAGGATTTTTTTATACATCTTTTCGCGCGTCAAATACGCATTCTCTAATTTGTCGAGCGCGCCGTTCACCAATTCTCCCTGCAACCGCTTTCGTTTCTGTTCGATCGGCTCTTCGTCCGCAAGATATTCCGCATCGTACTCGTTCAATTGCGTCCCTCCAATCGCCGCGTCAACTCCTCGAGCGCGCCGTTCACCAATTCTCCCTGCAATCGCTTTCGTTTCTGTTCGATCGGCTCGTCGTCCGCAAGATATTCCGCATCGTACTCGTTCAATTGCGTCCCTCCAATCGCCGCGTCAACTCCTCGAGC
>CALGGP010000250.1 GCA_937915885.1 uncultured Selenomonadales bacterium
CACCATGCGGCGGCGTCTCGAACTTCGCTCGAATGGCACGCGACTGAGCGGGCGGCAATCGCCCAGCGTCGGCGGCGCCCACGATCACGGTTCCTGAAAAGGAACAAAGGGTGGGTGGGCGGGACAAAAACTCCGTTGCCCCCGAAGGTCGACAGCCGCTCCGCCAAGCTCGGGCGGGCAATTTGCTTGGAGAATATAATTTATGATTGCTTATCTCAGAGGAACGGTTAAATTTATTTTGGGCGACGGTTGCGTGCTCGATGTCGGCGGTGTCGGATATAAGGTTCTGTTGAATGAGCGGCTCCGCGCGGAACTGTCAATCGGTCGCGAAGTCGAATTGCTCATTCATACCGCCGTCGGCAACGACGCCATCACTCTCTACGGCTTCAAAAATCAATCCGATTACGAGCTCTTCACCCGATTGATCACAGTCAGCGGCATCGGCGCAAAGACCGCGCTCGGCATGCTCTCTCGAATGTCGGCTGATGAGATCACGTCGGCGATCGCTCAAAAAAATTCTGCGCTCTTGACGAAATTGCCCGGGCTCGGGAAAAAATCCGTCGAGCGGCTGATTCTCGAGTTGCACGACAAACTTCAGCCGTCGATCGGAGCGCCGACCGTCGATCAACAGTCGATGCGCGACGCCGTTGATGCGCTCGAGGCACTCGGATATTCTCAATCGGAAATCTCGTCGGTGCTGAGCAAAGTCGACGAGCCGTTATCGACCGAAGAACTGATAAAATTGGCGTTGAAGGAGTTGCATTGATGAGGACGAAACTCGACGCGGAATTGTCGGCGCTGATTGGCGACGGCGGCTCGAAAGTGCTCGGGCTCGGAGTGATCGCGTTCAGAGACGGCGTCGAAGTTTACGACGGCTTTTTCGGACGGCGGCGCATCAATCCCGACAAGCCCGTCGAGCGCAACACTCGGTTCAGAATTGCGTCGGTGTCGAAAATTTTTACGATGATCGGAGTGATGCAACTCGTCGAGCGCGGGCTGATTGATCTCGACGTCGACGTGAGCAGATATCTCGATTTTCGACTGCGCAATCCCAAATTCCCCGCAATATCGATCACGTGTCGAATGTTGGCAAGTCATACCTCGATGCTCCGCGACGGCGACGATTACGTTGTGCCGCCCGATTGCAGTATCGAGGATTTTTTAAAGGACGGCGCGCATTTTGCGACGGTCGACGCGCGGCATTTCGAGTACTGCAATTTGAATTACGGAGTGCTCGGGACGGTGATCGAGCGCGTGACGGGTGAGCGCTTCGATCGATATCAGAGGCAAAATATTTTTGAGCCACTCGAGATTGAGTCGGATTACGTTGTCGGCAATCTGGCGCCGGACAATTTTTCGATGCTCGGCGCGCTCTATCGAAAGAAAAAAGATTGGGCGGCGCAAATCGACGATTACGAGATGCAACCGTCGAAGGACACGGTGATTGTCGGCGAGCGCGTGTATGATCTCAAAAATTATCGGATTGGGACGAATGCGGCGATATTTTCTCCGGCGGGCGGCTTGAGGATTTCGTTTGACGAGTTGTCGCACTGTTTGAAGATGATCGTCGACGGCGGCGTTTATAAAAAAAATCAAATTGTCCGCGCGGAGTCGCTCCAAAAAATGATGACGCCGCAATGGATTTACGATGGGTCGAATGGCGATCCGTATGATGTGATGCTCAATTATGGGCTCGGCTTTTACGGGATTGACGGCGACGGTCGGGCGCGGCTGTGTCGGGATCGGGCGGTTGATCTGATAGGTCACAGCGGCGAGGCATACGGATTAATTTCGGGGTTGTATATTGAGCGCGGGAGGAAAAATGCGGCGGCGTTTATGATTAATGGGACGGCGCTCGAGCTCGAGGAGGCGGACGGGGAGTTCAGCGGCGGCTTTATTTGGGAGGAACACGTAATGGATCCGATCTGCCGATATATTTTTTGAGCCTGCCTCCAATTTTTTTCGGGGCGACGGAGTGACGGTTGGAAAGGGGCGCCGCCGACGCTCCCACCCCCGAGTGGCGGCGCCCAAATGAGGACAGAGGCTCCCACCCCGCGCCGGCGGCGCCCGACCTTTTCGTTGATCGGCGTTCGATCACGGTTCCTGATAAGGAACAAAGGGTG
>CALGGP010000251.1 GCA_937915885.1 uncultured Selenomonadales bacterium
TTCAGACGTGTGCTCTTCCGATCTGGTGGGTGGGCGGGAAAAATTATCTTCCGAGAACATTCTCGAGCTCCTCAAAGCTGACTGTGCTCGTGCCAAGTTTGCGCACCGCCACGCCCGCCGCGTAATTCGATATCCGCGCGGCGTTGATCGGATTGATTTTCCCCGTCAACGCCAAGATGAACGCCGCCACGCACGTATCGCCCGCGCCCGACACATCAAACACTTCGCTCTTGTCGGTGACGGGAATGTGATGCACCGCCCCCGACCGCTCGAATAAACTCATGCCCTTTTCGCCGCGCGTGATCAGCACTGCCGACGCGTTTGTTTTTTTCAACAGATCCGAGCCGCTCTCGATCAGCGCGCCCATCGAATCGATCTCACGTCCGACGAACGCCGCCAGCTCGTTATCGCTCTGCTTGACGTAGCCGACGCCTCCGAACCGTCCGATGTCATAGCGCGAGTCGACTATCGACGGGATTTTATTTTTTTGCGCGTAATTGATCAGCCACTTCTTGACATTTTCCGTGATCGTGCCCGAGCCGTAATCGCTGAGCACAATTCCCTCGACTTGAGGCAGAACCGCGTCGAGCTTTGCGATCAATTGCGTCTCGATTTTTTTTGCAAGCGGCTCCTTACTTTCGTTGTCGATGCGAACGACCTGCTGACTGACGGTCGCGCGCCCTCCGGCGATCACGCGCACTTTCGAGATCGTCGGGCGTGAATCGTCGGTTACGAGCCCTTCGATGTGCACGCCGTAAGTCTCGAGCAGCTCACGCAGTTTGGCGGCGTAATTGTCATCGCCGAGCACTCCGACCGCAAACACTTCTCCGCCGAGCGTCGCGGTGTTGGCAACGACGTTGGCGGCGCCGCCGGGCACGATCTTTTCATCGACCTGTTGAAGGATCAAGACGGGCGCCTCTCTGGATATTCTTCCGATCTGTCCGTTGAGATAAACGTCCGCCACCATATCGCCGATCACCAAGATTTTCCGTCCCTGCATTTTTTTGATCGACGTCACTAACTTCTGCAATGCGTCACCTTCTCAAAAATTTATTACCACGGCGTGAACTGCCAATGCGCCTCCAATTTATCACGCCGATCCCTCCAACGCAATATCACT
>CALGGP010000252.1 GCA_937915885.1 uncultured Selenomonadales bacterium
GCGCCCCCTACCCCGCCGAGCGCGCGTTCGTCGAACGAGCGGTGGAACTGTCGGGGCTGTGGGCCAAGCGCTGCTTGGCGGCGCACACGCGCGAAGATCAGACGCTTTTCGGCATTGTGCAGGGCGTTGGCTTCCGACCGTTCGTCAGTCGGCTCGCCGACGCTTTTTCAATTTCCGGCACCGTCGCCAATCGCGGCTCCTACGTCGAGATTTTCGCGCAGGGCAACAATCTGGCGGATTTCGTTGCGGCGATTCGTACACAGGCGCCTGCTCGTTCCGCCGTTCTGAATGTTACCGTTATCGAAATTCCCGCCGCTGAAATTTTTACCGGTTTTGAGATTATCGACAGCGCGCACGAAGCCGGTGACATTTTCGTTTCGCCCGACATTGCGATTTGCGATCGATGCCGCGCGGAGCTGTTTGATCCGACCAATCGTCGATATCTGCATCCGTTCATCAATTGTACCGATTGCGGACCGCGTTTGACGGTGATGAAGCGCCTGCCGTATGATCGGGAACGGACGTCGATGAATGAATTTCCGATGTGCGACGAGTGCGCTCGAGAATATTATGATCCGTTGTCGCGGCGCTACGATGCTCAACCGGTGTGCTGTAACGATTGCGGACCGACGGTTTATATTCTTGACGGACGGAAGCGCGGGCTCGAGGCGATCTCGAAAGTCCGACGGGTGATCATCGACGGCGGGATTGCGGCAATCAAAGGGCTCGGAGGATTTCATCTGGCGTGCGACGCGACGAATGAGGCGGCGGTTGATCGGCTCCGTCGGAAAAAATTTCGTCCGTTCAAACCGTTCGCCGTCATGATGAAAAATTTATCGGCAGTGCAAAGAGAGTGCGTCGTCGACGAAAAACTTATCGGGCGGCTCGACGATCACAGGAAGCCGATAATTTTGCTCGAAAAAAAATCGGGCGGTCGGATCGCGGAGAATGTTGCGCCGTTCAATCGACGGCTGGGAGTGATGCTCCCTTACACGCCGTTGCATCATCTGCTGTTCGATTTACCCGACGGTCTTTCGATCGCCGACGCGCTGATCATGACGAGCGGGAATATGAGCGGGGCGCCGATAGCGATCACCGACGACGAGGCGCGCCAACTTTTTTCGATTGCCGACGTGATTTTATCGAACGACCGAGAAATTCTGATCCGCGCGGATGATTCGGTAATCGACGGCGACGGCGTGATGATCCGTCGAAGTCGCGGTTGGGCGCCGTTGCCGATTCGCGTCAATCGATCGTTGAAAGGCGAAGTGCTTGCAATCGGCGGCGAGCTCAAAAATAGTTTTTGCTTGGCGAAGGACAATTTATTTTATATGTCGCCGTATGTCGGTGATCTCTCCGACCTTCGGACGGTCGACGCTCTAAAAAATTCTGTCCGACGACTGATTGAACTCTTAGAGATAAAGCCGCGGGCGGTGGTGAGTGATCTTCATCCGAGATATCAATCGGTATTGATAGCCGAGGAGTTGTCGGCGCAATGGGGAGTGCCGCTGATCAAGGTGCAACATCATTACGCGCATGTGCTGTCGTGCATGGCGGAGAATAATTTTTTCGATCGTGTGATCGGGGTTGCCTTCGACGGCACGGGATTTGGAGCGGACGGCACGATTTGGGGCGGCGAATTTTTGATCGCGGATTTAAATTCTTTCGAGCGGTTTGCGTCGATCGATCCGTTTGATCAAGCGGGCGGCGATCGATCGTCAGTCGAGGCGTGGCGGAGTGCGATATCAATGTTGGCGTCGACGGTCGGGAGTGAGCAGGCAAAAAAAATTGCCGCCGCTCTAAACATTGCGGACGACATGATGATCAACGGTCAATTATTTTTGATCAAGAATAAAATTAACAGCGTGCGCTCGACGAGTGCGGGGCGACTGTTCGATGCGGTGAGCGCGGTACTCGGCTTATGCTCGACGTCGACGTTCGAGGGGGAGGCGGCGATGCGATTGCAATACGCGGCGGAACTTGACGACGGCTCCGCGCGGAGTCGGATCGCGGCGGCGTTCCACGTCGGGCTGGCGGATTTTATTGCTCGGACGTGCGAACGGGCGCGGGCGTCGACGGGCATATCGACGGTGGCGTTGAGCGGCGGCGTCTTTCAAAATTCGTTGCTCCGATCGTTGACGGTCGAGCGATTATCGGAAAAAAATTTTCGAGTGCTCACTCATCGATCGGTGCCCGCGAACGACGGAGGGCTCGCGCTCGGTCAGGCGCTTTACGCGATGAACGAAAGGAGTTGAAGTCATTGACTGACGAAGAAAAAATTATTGCCGCGATCGGCAAGCAACGTTGGTTTCGATTCAAAAACAATCCGCAGGTGATCTTCGATCGCGATACCGACCTGCTTTGGGCTGATCTCAATTATTTTCCCTACGGCAAGAACAAAAATCGGGATCAATATTACAGCCTCGGCGACTACACTGAAGTTCGGGAACTGTTGAAGGAGAAAAACGCTCAACGCTTCGGCGATTGCGACGATTGGACGGTGCCGACATCGGAAGAACTTTGGCGGTTGATCGAGGATAAAACTTTTCCCTATCAGGGCGGGCAATGTTGGTACATCCAAAATCGATGGCCTTGGTGCGTGCAACACAACGGACGTTTGCAGTCTAAGGATTTGGATTACAGCTCGACCTCGGGGATATTTATTCGGAGCGCTTTCGTGCTGCCGTGCAGTCATTCGTTGGTGTCGCGCCCGCGCAAGCCGACGCTTCAAATTTTTGCCGACAACAATCTCGAGCCGATCTTCAACGACAACTCGATCACGCAACTCTACCTTCAAACATACATAGACAAGCCCAAGCCCAAGCCTCTTTCGTTTGATAACATCGTCGACACTCAATCGCTCCTTGACGAGTACGATCTTGCCGCCGTCGACCGATCGCCGATCCGATATTACGCCGCCGTTCAATCCGTCGCCGACATCCTGATCAACGCGCTCGATCGTTTCAAGTCCGAGCACGCGGAAAAAATTGACGCGCTGTTTCATGCGTCGGAGCCGTTCGCCGTCGGTTACGTCAACAATCCGAACTTCAACGCCGTCGAGAATATGACGTTCGCCGCTCATCATCGACTTTTCACTCGAAATTTGAGCTTCGGCGCCGACAAAGTCAAACGCAATCTTCATTCGTTGCAGGCGGAGGCGCAAGCGGTGTTCGATCGGCTCGACGATGCCAACTCGACAAAAATTTTGGCGGAGATCGAATCGGAGCCGCGCGCCGGTTTTGCGTTCCTCGTCGAAAATTCCGTTCGGATGCTCAACGATGCATGCCGACGCGTCGCGATGTTCGATCGGCGGCGCGAGCTGATCGAATTGCTCATCGAACAAAGTCTTAAGGGCTTGCACAATTACGAGACGTTCAAAACGAAAACGCGCGAGGAGTTTCGCGCGCGATGTAAGGAGTTGGGCATCGACGACGAGATCGCTGCCGAGCAATACGACGATTGGAATCAAAAACGTTTCGAGATCGAACAGCGGCAGTTGAAGTTGATCGAGAAGGCGTTCGCTCCGTCGACGGAGGCTGGCGCGCTCGAGCGGGAGATCGACAAATTGATTGCGGCGCGCGATGCGCTGTATACTATGAACGGGGAGGCGTGATTGATGAATATGCCGGAAATGATACGTCGGCTGACGGAATTGACGGCGTCGGCGGCGAATGATCGGACGAAGGAAGAATATAGTCGGGCGCTGGAGGAATATGAGCGCGAGACCGCTCGTTTGGAGCGCGAATACGAACAGGCGATGACGGATTATCCGAGGCTGGTTGCCGCCGCCAAAGCCAAACATGAGGAGGCGATGAAAAATTTTAAGCGTCGAAAAGCCGAGGCGACGGGCGAGGATTGGATATATTTCGGCAATCCGAAAAATGAGCCCAAACTTCATTTGCCTTCGTCGCCCGTCAAACCCAAATTCCCGCCGAAGCCTCAACCGCCCGTCCAAAAATCTGCCGTCAAACCGTCGTTGCCAGCGTCCGTCGAGCCCCGCGCAATTCTTTCGCAATACGATCTGTCGACCGTCGAGCGCTCCGCTTACGAGTACTATCAAGCCGTTCGCTCCGTTGCCGACAAGATGCTCGACGTGTGCGACGACATCATCAGGTACGAGGCGACGCATCCCGAGGATTGTCCGACCTTCGATTTGTCGACATCAAACTTGGACAGCAATCGACAAAATCTCATCACTCGAATATTTGATCGTTCCGTCGACGGTGCGCGGCTTCGATTGTTGGAGATTAAAAACGATGCCGTCTCATGCTCCGCGCGGATCGATGAGGCGTCGACGATCAGGCATTTGACGGCGATCGAAAATGAGCCGCGCGCAAATTTTTTTATCGTCGTCGAGAAATGCGCCCGCATCGTCAACGAGGCATTGTCCTTGGAACGGAACCGAAAGTTCATTGCAAACATCGTCGAGCAGTGTGTTCAATGGTCGGAAGAATATGCTCGATTCACAGGCAGCATGTATCGTCAAGACGATCGTTGGCACAGATATTCGATCGAGCAACGGCTCAAAGTCGAGCGGATGTTGTTGCCGTTGATCGAGCACGGATTCGAGAACGGGGCGGTGCCGACGGACGAGCAGCGGCGGACGGTCGAGCGCGGGCTGGAACTCCTTCGGGCGTATCGAGACGAACTGCATGACGTTTACGTAAAATTGGAGGGTGTCAACAGATATTGGGATGTCACAGTGAGTGAGGCGCAAGAAAAATTGCCTGGGCTCAAGGATCGGTGTTGGAACAGAATCCAAGATACGCTCCTCGGCTCAAGCAAGCGCGAGCAGATGTTTTTATTGAATTGGATCGGAGGGCTGCTCGACTGATCGCCCGCCCTTTAATTCCTCATTCCGCATTCCTAATTCCTAATTATTTTTTCAGCGATGGCGATTTTCTGAAGAGGAAATCCTTGCCGTTGAAGTCGAGCGTGACCGAGTCGCTTTCCTTGACAGTGCCCGCGATGATCAGCTTCGACAGTTGCGTTTCGACCGTCCGCGATAAAAATCTTCTCAACGGGCGCGCGCCGAAGTTGGGATCGAATCCTTGATCCGACAACGCATCGATCGCCTCAGGCGTCCACGACAAATTGAGTTTGATCTGTTTGTCGAGCCGCGCCGCGAGATTTTTCAACAGAATCTCCGCAATCGCCTTGACTTGATCCTTCGCCAGCGATTTGAACACGATGATATCATCGATGCGGTTCAAAAATTCGGGGCGGAAATATTCCTTGAGCATGTCTTTGATGACGTTTTCGGCCTCCTCGAAATCCTTCTGCGCGATGAATCCGATCTTCGCCCGCGTCAAAATCTCCGACGACCCGAGATTGCTCGTCATGATTATGACGGTATTTTTGAAGTTGACGACGCGTCCCTTGCCGTCCGTCAAACGCCCGTCGTCGAGTATCTGCAACAGCACGTTGAATACGTCGCGATGCGCCTTTTCGATCTCGTCGAGCAGAATCACCGAGTACGGGCGACGGCGGACGGCTTCCGTCAATTGCCCGCCCTCGTCATAGCCGACGTAGCCCGGAGGCGCTCCGATCAATCGCGCGACGGAGTGTTTCTCCATGAATTCCGACATGTCGATCCGAATCATCGAGCGCTCGTCGTCGAAAAGCGCTTCGGCGAGTGTCTTTGCAAGTTCCGTTTTGCCGACGCCCGTCGGTCCGAGGAAGATGAACGAGCCGATCGGACGATTGGGGTCTTTGATGCCGGCGCGCGCACGGAGGATCGCCTCACTGACTGCCGTCACCGCTTCGTCCTGACCGACGACGCGCTCATGGAGTGTGTCCTCGAGGTGCAGAAGTTTTTCGCGCTCGCCCGTCAACATTTTCGTGATCGGGATGCCCGTCCAGCGACTGACGACTTTTGCGATGTCCTCTTCGCCGACTTCTTCCTTCAACAATTTCTCGCCTTCGGATTGCGCCGCGATCTCCGCTTCGATTGCCTTCAACTTATTCTGCAGTTCCGGCAGCTTGCCGTACTTGAGCTCCGAAAGTTTGTTGAGATCGTAAGCGCGCTCCGCCGCCTCCATCTCCACGTTGACATCATCAATTTCTTTCTTCACCGCGCGGACGCGGAGGATCGATTGTTTTTCGCGTTCCCACTTCGCACGCAATTCATTTTCCTGCGCCTGCAATTGATCTTTTTCTTCGACGATCCGCTGTAATTTTTCCGCCGACGCCGAGTCGGTTTCTTTTTTGAGCGCCTGTTCTTCGATCACCAACTGCATGATTTTGCGTCTGATCTCGTCGATGGGCGCGGGCAGCGACTCAATTTCCGTCCGAAGTTTCGCCGCCGCCTCGTCCACCAGATCGATCGCCTTGTCGGGCAAAAATCGATCCGAAATGTATCTGTCAGACAGCGTCGCCGCGCTTACCAACGCCGCGTCCCGAATCCGCACGCCGTGATGCACTTCGTAGCGTTCCTTCAATCCGCGCAGGATTGTGATCGTGTCTTCGACCGAAGGCTCGCCGACCATCACCGGCTGGAATCTTCTTTCGAGCGCCGCATCTTTTTCGATGTACTTTCGATATTCGTTGAGCGTCGTCGCTCCAATGCAGCGCAATTCGCCGCGCGCCAACATCGGCTTCAAAATATTGCCCGCGTCCATTGCGCCTTCCGCCGCGCCCGCTCCGACCACCGTATGAACTTCGTCGATGAACAACAGAATTTGCCCTTCGGATTTTGCGATCTCGCCGAGCACCGATTTAAGACGCTCTTCAAATTCGCCGCGGAATTTCGCGCCCGCCACGAGACTTCCCATGTCGAGCGAATAAAGAGTTTTGTGCTTGAGCGACTCGGGAACGTCGCCGTCGATGATCCGTCGAGCCAAGCCCTCGACAATTGCCGTCTTGCCGACGCCGGGCTCGCCGATCAGCACCGGATTGTTTTTCGTCCGACGCGACAGAATTTCGATCGTCCGACGAATTTCTTCATCACGTCCGATAACGGGATCGAGCTTGCCGTTCCGCGCGGCTGCCGTCAAATCGCGCCCGTACTTTTCGAGCGCCTTGTAATTCTCCTCGGGATTGTCGCTCGTCACGTTTTGCTTCCGATTGTCTTTGATCGCCGATTGAATTTTACTCTTGGTCAGTTTAAATTCTTTGCAGATGTCCTGAACGAGATCACTGCCGTCGGTGACGAGCGCCAACAACAAATGCTCGGTGCTGATAAAATCGTCGTGCATGGAGTCCGCATAATTTTTTGCGACGCCGACCACACGAGCCATGTCGACGCCCATGCTCAAGCGTTCCTGTCCTTTGACGGACGGAATTTTATTCAATTCCTTTTCGAGCCGCACTTTAAGCATCGGCAGATCGGTTTGACATTCCTCGAAAATCGTTTTGAGTAATCCTTCGGGCTCCTTCGCCAACGCCAACATCACGTGGATCGAATTGAACTCCTGATGATATTTGAGCGCCGCCATCTGCTGAGCGCGTTGCATGGCTTCGAGGGCTTTAGCCGTATATTTTTCTCCTGCCATAAGGCATGCCTCCAATCGCATAAAAAAATTGTTTGTGAGAGTGCCGACGGCTTCTTCCATCGACGCCACGGATCGTATCATCAAAAAGTCTAAAAGTCAATAGTTTTTTCTCCCGCCCACCC
>CALGGP010000253.1 GCA_937915885.1 uncultured Selenomonadales bacterium
GAATCCGGTCGAAAGCCGGAACGGTCACGCCACCGTAGCGGGGAGCAACTCTGCATAAGTTATGTCACTGGATCGAGAGATTTGGGAAGGCGCAGACGAGTGATGATCCGAAGTCGGGAGAACTGCTTGATTGACAATCGCCGCTTGACCTGCGAGTGACGGGGATGGAGATTTTTCGCGAAAGTTGAGCGGGCGACGTGTGTCCAATTTTGGAGCGTCGTCCGCTTTGTTTGTTTTTCGAAATGCGCTCGTCAAGGTCGGCGGGTGCATTTTTATTTTCGAGGGAGTGATGATTATTGAAAAGGCTCATCAATCGGGCGACGCAAATGCTGATCACATTGCTCGGCGTCAGCTTCATCACGTTTTGCTTGGCGTATCTGGCGCCCGGCGATCCCGTCGCGATGCTGCTCGAGTCGGCGGATACGATCGTCTCTGAAGAAGTGCTCGAAAAGACCCGCGCGGAGCTCGGCTTGGACAAACCGTTTTTGGTGCAGTACGGCAATTGGCTGATCGGAGCGGTGCAGGGCGACATGGGCATGTCGTATTCGGCGAAGAAACCCGTCACCGAAAAATTGTCCGAGGGATTTGTCGGCACGTTGTTATTGGCGTTCGTGACGATCGTCTTCGTGCTGATAATTTCCCTGCCGTTGGGCATCTGGTCGGCGGTTCGACAAAACGAGTGGCCCGACTATGTGGTGCGGTTCTTTGCGTTTATCGGAGTGTCGATGCCCAGTTTCTGGTTGGGGCTGATGCTGCTCTACGTGTTCGGGCTCAAGCTCGGAATGTTCCCGATCGCAAGCTCGACGATCACGGCGAAGGGGATCGTATTGCCCGCGCTGACGTTGGCGATCTATCAATCGACAAAATACGTGCGGCAGGTGCGGACGGTCATACTCGACGAACTTCATCAAGATTACGTGATCGGAGCGCGGGCGCGGGGCTTGAGCGAATCGACAATCCTTTGGAAACACGTCCTGCCGAACGCCGTCCTGCCGTTGATCACGTTGCTCGGCATGTCGATCGGTTGGTTGCTCGGCGGCGTTGCAGTGATCGAGATCGTATTCAGTTGGCCCGGCATCGGCAACATGGCGGTGCGCGCGATCATGATGCGCGATTATCCGCTGATCGAGGGCTTTGTGTTGTGGATTGCAATCGTCTATATGGTGATAAATTTTTTGGTCGACCTGTCGTATACGTGGCTCGATCCGAAACTGCGAAGGGGTGAGCAACATTGACGGAGTTCATCAAAACGCATCGATTGTTCAGCCTCTACACCGCGCTCGTAATTTTGTTGGTGCTCGTGGCGATCTTCGCGCCGCAATTGGCGCCTCAAGACCCGTTCGACGGCAACATGCGTAATGTGCTTCAACAGCCGTCGGACGAACACATTTTCGGCACCGACAAACTCGGACGCGATACATTCAGTCGGATCATCTGCGGCACGCAAACGTCGCTGTTCATGACGATCTGCGTGGTAATTTTGTTGGCGATTGTCGGTGGCGTGGTCGGAGTGGTGTCGGGATATTTCGGCGGGCGCGTCGAGATGGTTTTGATGCGGATTGCCGATATGATGTTGGCGTTCCCGGGCGTCGTGCTGGCGATCGCGATTGCGGGCATTTTGGGCGGCAGTATTTTCAATACGATCCTCGCGCTGCTCGCGGTCGGTTGGGCGAAGTACGCTCGATTGGTGCGGAGCCTCGTGATCAAACTTCGGCACAACGATTATATTATCGCCGCGCAAGTCAACGGCACGAAAACGATCAACATTTTATGGCGGCACATACTGCCGAATATCCTGCCGATGATCGTCATCACGGGCGCGATGGATATCGGGACAATGATGATGGAGATCGCGGGGCTGTCGTTCCTCGGCTTCGGAGCGCAACCGCCGACGCCGGAGTGGGGCTTGATGCTCAACGAGGGGCGGCAATACATTCAAACGGCGCCGTGGCTGATGTTTTACCCGGGCGCGGCGATCTTCGTGGTGGTGGCGATATTCAATTTATGGGGCGACGCGTTGAGAGATTTGCTCGATCCGCGCAACGAATAAAAAATATATGGGCGCCGACGAGGATTTTGGGGCTACGGTTAAAGGGCGCCGACGACACTCCCGCCCCCCGAGGTCGGCGCCCAACCGAGGTAGCGGTTCCCACCCTGTGTCGTCGGCGCCCCGAGCATCGGCAATCGCCGCGAGCGGTCAATGGCGGCGCCCGCACCTTTCATCGAATATCGGCAACAACCGCCCACGAGCGCGGCGCCCAACCGAGATCGCGACGCCCACCCTGTGTCGGCGGCGCCCCGAGCATCGGCAATCACCGCGAGCGGTCAATGGCGGCGCCCGCACCTTTCATCGAATATCGGCGACAACCGCCTACGAGCGCGGCGCTCAACGGAGTTAGCGGTGCCCACTCTGTGTCGTCGGCGTCCAAATTTTTTTGCGACGACCAAACTGTGTTGTCGTCGACGCACGACAAAAAACGCGGCGTCCGTTCTTCGCGTCGTCGGCGCCCCAAGCGTAAAGCGCCGCACATCGCGCGGGAGGGTGGGGGTTGTGGGCGGCTCGAAAAAAAAAAAGCCCCGCAGGGATTTAAGGGCGGGAAAAAATATTTTTTGAAGGGAGTCTTCGGACGTGAGGAAAAAATTTTTGAAGGCGTTGAAAATGGGAGTGCTCGGAGTGTTGACGGCAGGGCTGATTGCCGGTTGCGGCGGTTCCGACGGCGGCTCCTCGGGCGGCGGCGATCCGACGACGTTGAAGGTCGGCGTCACCAATTTTGCAGACACGCTCGAGCCTACACAAAATTATTTCGGTTGGGTCGTCATGCGATACGGACTCGGCGAATGCTTGACGAAGTTCGACGAACAGATGAACATCAAACCGTGGCTCGCCGAAAGTTGGACGGTCAGCGACGACCATCTCACTTGGACGTTCAAAATTCGCGACGGCGTCAAATTCTCCAACGGCGATCCGCTTACCGCCGATCTCGTCAAACAATCGATCGAGCGCGCCTTCAATAAAAATGCTCGAGCCGCGACGTTTTTCGAGTACGAATCGATCACTGCCGACGGTCAAAATCTGATCATCAAAACCAAAAAGCCGTTGCCGGGCATGCCGGGATATCTCGCCGATCCGCTGTTCATCATCGTCGACGTGCCGACAGAGGCGGAGCGCGACTTCAGCCGCGAAGGTCCGATTTGCACCGGTCCTTATATGGTCGACAGCTTTGTCAAAGAACGCGCCGTCATGAAAAAGAATCCGAATTACTACGCCGACGTTCCTTATGAGACCGTCGAAATTCCGTCGATCGACGACCCCAACACCCGCGCGATGGCGTTGCAGGCGGGCGATGTCGATGTTGCCGTCAACATTGCGGCGGGCGATATCGACGTGTTCAAGGGCAATGCCAACTTCGTCATCGATGAGATTCCGTCGCTCCGCGTCGTGCTCGCTCGAATGAATCAAAATCCCGACAGAATTTTGTCCGATCCCAAGGTGCGCGCCGCCTTCATTTCCGGTTGCGATCGCGAGACTTACAACAACGTCCTGCTCAAGGGAACGTTTTTACCCGGCAAGGCGCCCGTGCCTCCGTCGCTCGACTACGGTTTTGATCAATTGACCGATCCGAACGCTTATAATCCCGAGCGCGCGAAGACACTGCTCACCGAGGCGGGCTGGACGGATTCCGACGGCGACGGCATTCTCGATAAGGACGGTCGACCGTTGGCGCTTGACTTCGTCGTTTACAACAGCCGCGCGGAGTTGCCGCTTTACGCCGAAGCCGTTCAATCCGATCTTCGCAAGCTCGGTTTCGACATCAAGATCAACACCGTCGATTATAATCTGATTGACAACATGGGCATCAAGGGCGAATACGACCTGCTGATCTCGAACATCACGACGGCGAACACGGGCGACCCCGAAATTTTCTTGACGTGGTATTGGAAGACGAACGTCGACGGCAACAATCCGCAAAACGGTTCGGGCTACAGCAATCCCGCCTACGATGCCAAGCTCGAGCAGCTCAACTCCGAGTTCGATCAATCCGCGCGGAGGCAATTGATCATCGACCTGCAACAGATTTTGCTCAACGATGCGGCGTCGATCTTCTTCGGATATCCGCAGACGAACATCATCAACAATAAACGCGTCGACGGCGTCAAGATGTATCCGTCGGATTATTATTGGATCACGAATTTGATCAAGCCCGCAAAATAATTGTCGGCACGCGGATCGCTGTGATATGATCCGCGCGGGTGATTAATATGCAAAGCGAAGCGGAATTGGATTTCTACATTCAAAATATGTTGGCGGCGGCGGCAATCGATTCGGACATGCAGATCGGCTCCAATGTCGAGATAAATGCGGCATTGAAAACCGCCTCGAAAAATCAAACCGGCAACGTCGGACATCCCGATCATATTGCCGTCGTCAACGACTTCGTTCTCGTCATGGAGAATAAGCTCGATCAATCGAAACTGTGTCTCCGCGCGGACGGCACGATCGATCAATCCGTCGACGCCACCAAAAATTATGCCGTCAACGGCGCCGTCTTCTACGCCAAAAAAATTCTCGACGGCTCGACTTACAAAAAAATTTTCGCCTTCGGCAATGTCGGCGATCGAAAACATCACATCATCAAGCCGGTGTTCGTCGGCGCCGAAGGCATTAAAGAATTGCCGACCGTCGAGACGTTCAAAAATTTTACCGCCGACAACATTGACGCCTACTATCAACGAATGGTTTGCGGTCGAGAGTCCGACAAAGATGTCGAGCTCAAAACAATTATCAGTCGGGCTAAAGAACTTCACGAGCACCTTCGGAATTTCGGTCAGCTCGGCGAAGACGAGAAACCGCTCGTCGTGTCGGCGATCCTGTTGGCGCTCGCGGAAAAGCCCAAGGACTTTCATATCGAGCAGTTGACGGGCGACTCGATCAAAAACGACGGCACCAAAATTTTTGAGTACCTCGAAAATCATTTGAGCCGCGCGCGCGTCCGTCCCGAAGTCAAGAAACAGAAGGTGCTCAATCAGTTTACGCTGATCAAAGATCGCCCGCTCCTGAACACCGTCAACAAAAATCTCGGCAAGACGCCGTTGCGTTTCTTCACCGAGTTCATCGACCGGCACATTTACGATGCCGTCACCGACAATTCGCCCGAAGATTATCTCGGACGTTTTTACGGCGAGTTCGTGTCGTACTCGGGCGGCGACGGTCAATCGCTCGGCGTCGTACTCACTCCGCGACATATCACCGAATTGTTTTGCGATCTGGTCGAGCTCCGCGCGGACGATGTGGTGTTCGATCCGTGTTGCGGCACCGGCGGATTTTTGATCGCCGCCATGCATCGCATGCTCGAAACGGTGAACTCCGACGCCGAACGCGATCAAATCAAGCAACGACAAATTCACGGGATCGAAATTCGAGAGGACATGTTTTCGATCGCGACGACCAATATGATCCTGCGCGGCGACGGTCAAAGCAATCTGATCTGCGACGATTTTCTGTCGAAGGATGCCGACAAACTTCAACTGCTCGGCGGCGGCTTGACGGTCGGGCTGATGAACCCGCCGTATTCTCAAGCGAAAACCAAAGAGACGGCTCATCTGTCGGAGCTGAGATTCATACTGCATCTGCTTGATTCGATCGTGAGCGGCGGTCGGGCGGCGGTGATCGTGCCGGTGTCGGCGATGATCGGCAAGACGAAGGACGATAAGATTATCAAGCGCGAGATTTTGAAGCGACACACGCTCGAAGGCGTCATCAATCTCAACAAGAATACGTTTTATCGGATCGGGACGGTGCCGTGCGCGGCGGTGTTTACGGCGGGCGTTCCTCACTCGAAAGATAAGCTCGTCAAGTTCATCAATTTCGAGGACGACGGCTTTGAAGTCAAAAAGCATTTGGGGCTGATCGAGACGGAGCGGGCGAAGGATCGCAAACAATATCTGCTCGACTGTTGGCGCGGGCTGACAGATGATGTGCCGTCGAAGTTCATGGTGGAGACGACGGTTGAGGACGGCGACGAGTGGCTGCATTCGTTTTATTATTACAATGACGAGTTGCCGACGGAGGCGGAGTTCGAGAAGACGATCGCCGATTATCTGACGTTCGAGTTCAATATGATAGTGCATGGGCGCGGGTATTTGTTCGGCGTCGAAAAAAAAAATGAACCGTTGAGCGACGAGGAGCCGCCGCTCCCCGAACCCCACGCTTGGAAAACTTTTTCGATCGATGAACTGTTTCGATTAGAGTCGGGCAAATGCAGTCAAGCGAATCGGCTCCGCGCGGACGCTCGCGGCGTTCCGTATGTCGGCGCCACCAACAGGAACAACGGCGTCCTAAATATTGTCGAGCCCGTTGAAGAATTGATGCAGGACGGCAACTGCATTGCTTTTATAAAACAGGGCGAAGGCTCGGTCGGTTATTCCGTCTACAAGGCTGAAAAATTTATCGCGTCGACGAGCGTTGAGATTGGGCGCGCCCCTTTTTTAAATAAATATGTCGGGCTGTTCATCACGGCGATCGCCGATAAAGTACGGGGCAAATATAATTTTAATTATCCGCGCAGTGAATCTCGTTTGCGCAAAGAATTATTGCAGTTACCTGCGACGGCGGACGGCGCGCCCGATTTTGAGTACATGGAAAATTATATTCGAGCGCGGGAGTCGCAGCTCCTTCGCCGATATCTCGAAAAACTCCGCGCGGAAGATTTTTCAAGCGGCGAGGCGCCGGCGGCATTGATCGATAAAACTTGGCGCGCCTTTTACATCGAAGAAGTTGCCGAGATCAGTTCGGGGCGAGACATTTACGAGGACGAACGCCGCGAAGGTCTGACGCCATATATCGGAGCGTCGGCGGCGAATAACGGCATCACTCATTTTGTCGGCAACGTCAACGAAACGCTCGAGGCGCGCTGCATCTCCGTCAACAGAAACGGCTCGGTCGGCTACGCCTTTTATCATCCGTACTTTGCTTTGTACTCGAACGACTGTCGGAAGTTGCGCCCGAAGATCGACGATGAGTTTGTGTCTGTATTTATTGCTCAACAGATAACGGCTCAACGCGGAAAATACAGTTACGGCTATAAAATGGGGACGGGTCGATTGAAGCGGCAAAAAATTTTATTGCCTGCGACGGAAGACGGAGCTCCCGACTTCGATTACATGAAAAATTATATTCGAGCATTGAATGATCGGATCATACGTCAATGCCCCCCCCCCCGTTGAAAGATAAAGAATGGCGCTCGTTCTCCGTCGAAGATATTTTCGATCACATTCAGCGCGGGCGGCGTCTCAAAACTGCCGATCACATTGAAGGCGACAAGCCTTATGTGTCGTCGACGGCAATCAACAACGGCGTTGATAATTTTATCGGCAACGTCGACAATGTTCGGACATTCAAAGATTGTTTGACGGTCGCCAACAGCGGCTCGGTCGGCGCGGCTTTTTATCACCCTTACGAGTTCGTTGCGAGTGATCATGTGACGGCGTTCGGCTCTGCGCGGCTCGATCGGTACGGTTACCTGTTCGTCGCAACGTTGATGAGTCGGTTGACGGAGAAATACAGTTTCAATCGCGAGATCAACGACGTGCGGGTGAGGCGCGAAAAAATTTTGTTGCCGACGACGGCGAACGGATCGCCCGACTTCGACTTCATGTCCGCTTACGTTCGGAGCAGGGCGGCAGAAATTTTGTCTCGATACTTCGCTCGACATCAAAGGAAGTGATCAATGTAAATGATACTTGACGTAAAAAATCTGGCGGTCTCGTACGCAAAAAATTCCAAGCCGACGATCCAAGGCGTGACGTTCGAGCTCGACGAACATGAAATTCTTGCAATCGTCGGGGAATCGGGCTCGGGCAAAACGACCGTGATCCGCGCGATCTTGAATGTGTTGCCGGGCGGCGGTCGAGTCTCCGACGGCTCGATCGTTTTCGACGGGCGCGATCTCTCAACGCTCGACGGCGAAGGTTGGCGTTCGCTCCGCGGCAAGGATATCTCGATGATCTTTCAGGACAGCGGCGCTATGATGAATCCCGTGCACACGATCGGCAAACAGTTCGTCGAATACATTCAGACGCACAGCGATCTCGACAAGGGCGCGGCGTATGCGCTCGCGATCGAAAAACTTGCGATGATGAATCTGCCCAACCCCGATAATATTATGAGCTCCTACACATTCGAGCTGAGCGGCGGCATGCGACAACGCGTCGGGATCGCAATGGCGATCACCTTTCAACCGAAATTATTATTGGCGGACGAGCCGACCTCGGCGCTGGACGTGACGACGCAGGCTCAAATCGTCGGCGAGCTGATGTTCATCACGCGCGGGACGGGCGCCGCAATGATCATCGTCACTCACAACTTGGGCGTGGCGTCGTATTTATCCGACAAACTGATCGTGATGTCGCAAGGGCGGGTGGTCGAGGCGGGCGCCACCGACGACGTCATAAAAAATCCGACGCATCAATACACGCAAGCGCTGTTGGCGTCGGTGCCGGAGATGGGGAGGCGACGCTATGTCTGACGTGATTATGAGCGTCGAAAACTTGACGAAGAAATTTCCCGTCGCGGGCGGAAAATTTTTGACGGCGTGCGACAACATTTCCTTCCACGTCCGACGCGGTCAAACGATCGGGATCGTCGGCGAGAGCGGCTGCGGCAAGACGACTCTGTTGGCATCGGTGTTGGAAATGGGGAGGCGACGCTATGTCTGACGTGATTATGAGCGTCGAGAACTTGACGAAAAAATTTCCCGTCGCGGGCGGAAAATTTTTGACGGCGTGCGACAACATTTCCTTCCACGTCCGACGCGGTCAAACGATCGGGATCGTCGGCGAGAGCGGCTGCGGCAAGACGAC
>CALGGP010000254.1 GCA_937915885.1 uncultured Selenomonadales bacterium
GGTCAGCCGACGAAAACATTGCAGCGTCGAAAAATCATTGCCGTCCATGCTCGTCGCCTCCCGTCTTGAGCCGCCGCTCGATCTCTTTGATCGCGTCCGCGTCTTTCCAATCCGGCACGGTCAGCCAATTTTTTGAATCGGGCTCGAATCCGCACACCGATTTAAATTCGCAAAACGTGCAGCCAGTTCGATTGTCGTCTTTCTTATACGGTCGCGCGCTGATCTCGCCGTCGAGCATCTTCGCGCCGATGCTCCGAAAAATCTCCCTCACGTATTCGATCAATTGATTGAACTCCGTCGGCGTCTTTGCGTTCGTCGTCTGATAAAATTTCCCGTCGTTGGTGAAGCGCGCCCGAATAAATCTCCCCGACGCATCGATCTCATGCACGACCGCCGCGTCTTTGAGCATCATTCCCTGCATCCGCAGTTCCTTCTCGAGCTCGTCTCGCGCCTCGTCCTCCGTCGGCGCCCCGTCCGTCGTCAGCGCCGGATATCGCAACAAAAAATAAAACATTCCCGCCGGTCTCAACCGTTCCGCGCGGAGCAACTCATTCGACGCTAACAAATACGTCAGCAGTTGCAGGTTGAGCCCGAAGTAAAAGTCGACCGCCTTCAGCGTCACGTTCGCGCCCGTTTTGTAATCCATCACCAAAAAATAATTGCCGCGCTCGTCGACGTCGATCCGATCGATCCGTCCGTTGAGCTCGAGCGTCGTCCCGTCCAACTCATAGCGCAGCGGCACATCGCCCTGCCGCCCGAACGTCGTCTCCAACTTCGACGGGTGAAATTTACTCACGCGGTCGAGCTCGATCAGCCGACGCAAACTTTCTGTCGCCAGCCGCCGTATCCGCTCGAGCTGATACTCGTACTGCCGCGTGCTCTTCAACAGCTGATTGCGGAGGCGCGGCGCAAGCTCGTCGACCAGCCGATTGACGATCGACAGCATCTCCGGCTCATCGACCGAGCCCCACCGCCGACCCTGCGCCTGCATTTGATCGCCGAACTTTTTCAGGATCGCATGCAAAATGTTGCCGACATCAGGCGGAAGAAATTTCCACTCCCGCCGCTCCTCGATCCGCAATCCGTATTGCGCAAAATGTTTGAACGGGCAACTCATAAACTGCTCGAATCGACTGACGCTCCCGCTCAACTTCGACCGCCGCGTAAATAATTTTCGCGCCGTCGAGCCGTCGAGCCGCATCTCATTCGCGACGAACTCTTTTTGTTCTTCGGGGCTGAGCACGCTCACATCGACAAAATTTTTTTCGACCGTCGGCAACAATTTCAATATGCGTTCGAGCAGCGGCGACGGTTTCATCGCCTTACCCTCCGCGTCCGCCAGCGGATATGACAGCCGTAAATATTCCCGCGCCTCCGTCAAGCCGCGATACAGCAAAAATTTTTCCGCCAACGAACTTTCGAGCCCACCCAATGATATTTCCAACCCCAAATCGCGTAAATGCAATCGATCGGCGTCGGTGAAAAGTCCTTTTTCCGTCGAGCGACGCGGCATCATTCCGTCGCTGAATCCCAATATATAAATTGCCCGCGCGTTTTGCATCGAATTTTGATCGAATTGCGCGATCGTCACTTCGTCGAGCCCGGGCGGGATCAATGACACTTTTAGCGCGTCGAGCCCCTCGTTGACGAGAGCCTCAAATTCTTTTGCCGTGATCGGTTCGTCGCCGAGCGCCTCCGAAAACTGCTCGAGCATCGTCGTCACGTCGTCCCAAATTTTTAAATGCTCCCGCGACAGCGCCAGATCGCCCGCCTGTTGAGCCTCCGTCGACCAACGACTCAGCGTTTCGATCACGTTCAGCCGCTCGAGCAGCGCGTAAAGCGTTTCGGCTTTGCTTCGCATCGTCTTCGACGCGCGCATTCGATCCGCGAACTCACTCAACGGCTCGATGATCCGCCGACGCAATTGATCCGCCGACGCCGACCGTTTCTTCTGCCAATCCGCTTGATTGTCGAGATCATCATCGACTTCGCGCCGGTGCCAATCCCAATCCTCGGGCGTCGTCCACTTCGATTTGCCGCGCACTCCGAACTCGAGCGCGTAATTTTCGAGCAGATCGACATCGTCACGTTGCACGTCGAAAAATCCCGTCCGAAGGCAACGGAAAATCGCCTCCGACTTCCAATTTTGAGCCTCGAGCGCCGAGCGAATCAGCTCCGACAGCGGGTGATGCGTGCCCGCGCGTTTGGCGTCGTTGAAAAATTTTATGTGATGCTTATCGAACACCGGCTTGATCAGATCGGCGTAGGTGTCGTCGCGCAGCAGCACTCCGATCTCTCGATACCGATAATTTTTTTGATCGATCAGCCGTCGAATGTCGCGCGCAAGCATTTCGACTTCGACGCGTCGGCTTGCCGCCTCCAATATTTTTACTCCGTCCGTCCGCGCGAATTTTGTGTTCGACGGCGGGAACTCGAATAATTTTTCCTCGAGCAGTCTCAACGCGTCGTCTTTGAATCGGAACGGATTTTCGAGCCGCGAGATTTTTACTTCGATCGACAGTTCCGACGAAAGTTTTTTGAGCATCGAAAACGTTTGAAAGGCGCGGTGAAACAATCCGAGCTCCCGTCGGTTTTCGAGCGATTTGATGTCGGCGTCCATCGTCAGAGTGATGTGCACGTTCCGCGCGGAGCCGAGCAGCGATCGGATAATATTTCGCTGTTGAGGATCGAAGAATATGAAGCCGTCGATGAAAATATCGGCGTTGGCGAGTGCTTTCGATGCGGAGATCATTTCGGCGGCGAGCTCGAGTAAATCTTCGTCGTCGGTTTTGCGCCCGTCGATCATTGCCCTGAAGTCGTCGGCGAGCATCGCAAGGTCGGTGACTTTGTCGGCAAGCTCGTCGTCGGCATCGAAAGTGAGATCGCGCAAGGCATCGGTGCCGATCGAATACGAGCGCAATTCCTTCAACTGTTCGGCGAGCGTCTCACTGAAGCCGCGCTGTCTTGCCGCCTTCGCAAAATATTTGAGCCGATCGTTTTTGTTTCGATCGATGAGAATTTTTTTGAGCAGCAATCGGCGTCCGATATCGGTCAAGCGCGGCATGGTTGAGCCGCCTTCCTCCGACAAGATTTGTTGCGCGAACCGTTGAAAGCTGAGTATGTAAGTGTTGAGCGAGCCGCCGGTCATTTCGGCGAACTCCCGCTCGACGCGATAAGTCATATACGCCGGCACGAGCAGATATTGTCGCGCGAGCGGTTTGGTCGCTTGCATTTGACGGAGGCACTCGTGCGTTTTGCCGACGCCCGCCCGTCCGATGATCAGTTCTAACATAATTTTTCAGCCCCGGAGAAAATAATTAGGAATTAGGAATGAGGAATGCGGAATTGGAGCGACGGGTTGAAGGGCGCC
>CALGGP010000255.1 GCA_937915885.1 uncultured Selenomonadales bacterium
GGGCGGGCGGGAGAATAATATTTTAGAATCGAGTAGTCGGTGAGCCGTTGAGCCGGACGGAAGCCCGCGCCTTCGATCAGATCGATCATCTTCCGCGTCGACATCTCAAACGACGTGCCCGCCGCACGCACTACATTCTCCTCCAACATGATCGAGCCGAGATCGTCCGCACCGAATGTTTGCGTCAATTGTCCGAGCCGCTCCCCTTGCGTCACCCACGACCCTTGTATGTGTTCAATGTTGTCAAGATAGATTCGACTGATCGCCAGCGTCCGCATGTAATCCCACGCGCTTACCTTCGACCCGCCCAGCGCCGTATTCGTCGGCTGAAACGTCCACGTGATGAACGCTCGAAAGCCGCCCGTTTCGTCCTGCAACCGCCTCACGAGTTCCATGTGCTCGATCCGTTGAGCCGCCGTCTCGCCGAAGCCGATCACCATCGTTGCCGTCGTCTTCATTCCGATCGAATGCGCCGCTCTCATAACGTCAAGCCAACCGTCCGTCGAGATTTTTCGCGGGCTGATTTTTTTTCGGATCGCATCGACGAGAATCTCCGCGCCGCCGCCCGGTAAACTATCAAGCCCCGCCGCCTGCAATCGTTTCAACACGTCGACTATCGTCAAGCCCGAACGTCGTGCAAGCCAATCGATCTCCGTCGCCGTCAACGAATGGATCGTGATCGAATATCGGCTCTTGATCGCTCGAAACATCGTCTCAAAATATTTCAGATCGAGCGCGGGATTGAGCCCGCCCTGGATCATCACTTGCGTCCCGCCTGCCTCGACCGTCTCTCTTACTTTGTCGAGAATCTCTTCGATCGAAAGCAAATACGCGTCCTTCGATCCCGCACGTCGATAAAACGCGCAGAATCGACATTCATTCTCGCACACGTTTGTATAATTGATGTTCCTATCGATGATAAACGTCGTCACGTCGCCGAATTTTTTCCGTCGAATACTATCCGCGCGGAGCCCAAGCTCAATCGGATCGTCGTCAAACAATCGGACGCCGTCCTCAACTGTCAATCGCATGCGACCGCCCCTCTCATCATCGGCTCATAGCCCGTTTCGCGTATCAATTTTTCGAGCGTCGAGCGATCGATCGATGTTCCCTCCGTCGAGCCCGCCGCGCGGATTATTTTTTCTTCGCCGAGCGTCCCGTCGAGATCGTCCGCTCCGAACGCCAACGCCAATTGCGCGATCGGCAACGTCAACATGATCCAGAACGCTTTGAAGTGATCGAAGTTGTCAAGTATCAATCGCGCCAGCGCCAACATTTTTAAATTCTCCCACGCCCCGACCGCTTTGATGTCGAATTTTTTTCCGAGCTCCGTGTTCGCGGGGTGGAACGGGAACATCAGCATCGATTGAAAGCCGCCCGTTTCGTCCTGCAGCTCCCGCAATCGAATCAGATGATCGATGCGTTCTTCGACCGTCTCAACATGCCCGTACATCATTGACGCGTTCGTTTTCAACTTCAGTCGATGCGCCGTCCGCATCACTTCGATCCACTCGTCCGCCGTCGCCTTTTTTGGACAGATTATTTGTCGGACGCGCGACGAAAATATTTCCGCGCCTCCGCCGGGCAATCCGTCAAGCCCCGCGTCGATCAGCGTCCGAAGAATTTCTTCGATCGATAAGCCCGTGAGTTTAACGAAGTTGATGATCTCGACGGGAGTGAACGCTTGAATCTCGACCATCGGAAGCGCCGCGCGGACTTGTCGAATCACGTCAACGTAGTAATCGAAGGGTTTGCTCGGGTGCAACGCGCTGACGATATGTATCTCGGATAAATTTTCGACCGATCGAGCGTCGTCGAGTATTTTAGCAATGTCGTCGCGCTCGAGAGTGTAGCCGCGTCGGTCGTCGGCTCGACATTGGAACGCGCACAACGGGCAATTCGACGAACAGATGTTTGTTAAGTTGATGTGTCGATTGATGCGATAAAAAATTTTGTTGCCGGATTTTTTTTCCTTGACCGCGCGCGCCGCCCGTGCCAACGACAGCAGATCATTTCGATTGTACAGCTCGAGAGCCTCCGCCTTGCTCAGGCGATTTTTTTCCATCAGCTTTCTCCTTCGCGTTGAGCCGCTCGACGGACAAAATTTGGTACTGCCAATCGGGCTTAAGCGGCATCTTATAATCTCGAATTTCATACTTGTCGACGGGATAATGCTGCGACACAAATTTTTTCGTCGCCTTATCCCACAACACATAACACTCTTCAAACTTGCCCTCGTTGATATTCTTCTGCGTCGTGCGGATTTTGAATTTCTCGCCGACGTAGCCCGCCGCTCTTTGCTCGTCGATGTCCATTCGCTCCGTCCGCCACATCATATATTTTATGTGTCGTTCGCTGTCGGTGAGCTGATAAGTCGGCAGCAAATTTTTCGGGAACAGCTCGATCGTAAACGTCTGAGTAGCTTTATCGATCGAGAGTACGTCAATCCATTTGCCGGTTGTGTCGATCGCGTCAACGAAATTGCGAATGATGAAGGCGGCAAGCGACCTCCCCGTACCGATATAATTTTCGTATTCGCTGTGATGGCGTATCAAATCATAGCTCACATTGACGCGGCGAGGCGTCCGTTTGATCGTCGCTTGATTCGCGGAGCCGAGCGCTTCAATCTCAAAACCGGTGCAAGCTGATTCGGGAGGCAAAGCAATTTTTCGCGTCCGCCACTCGCGATCAGCAGCCGAACGACCGAGCACAAGACCTATATCACGCCAATCGTCAAACTTTTTACTGTACACCGCCTTGACGATATTAAACTTGCCCGCATTGGTGTTGAGCAACTGCGGACGGATTTTATATTTCGGTCCGACATAGCCCGCCGCCCTTTGAGCGTTGATATCGGCATGCGCTGTCTGCCACGTGATATATTTGATCTCCGCGTCCGATGCATATTGGGGATAAACGGGTTGCATTTTTCGCGGAAACAGCTCTGCCACAAAACTTTTGAAGTCCCAATAAACGCCGCGACCGGATAATTTTTTTCCGTAATCGATCGCGCTTATGTCGATCCACTTGCCCTTGGTATTGATCGTCTCGACGAGGTCTCGCGTGATGAACACCGCCGCCGACTCACCATACTCAAGGTAGCGGATATACTCTGCGTCATATTTGATCTTCGACTTCTGCTCGGATTTTTGCGTTGCCATTTTGAGTTCCTCCAAATTAATTGCGCCAGTTGACGTACCTCAACCCTTCGATGCGACTAAAATGTTGTTCGTTGGCTGTGACGAGAGTGCAGCCGTTGACCATTGCGATCGCTGCTATGAAAATGTCGCTGTCCTCGATCAGCCGACCATTGCGGAGTTGATTGTAAATCTCGATCGATTTCTCGATCACACGCATGTCGTTGCGATCAAAATAAATATGTGTAAGGTTGTTGGCGTATAAAGTTTCAAACTCCTTGAGTTGTTTCGGATGATTGGCAAATCGAAGCCACCGACTAATCTCGTAGTAAACGATCGAGTCGATAAACAATTCGGCGCCGTTCTTCAGTGCCCGCTCCATATTGGCAATCACATGCCGATCTTTGCGCAGAATGTCAGTGAACACATTAGTATCGAGAGAGTAGTTGATTTTTTCCATCAGAGGATTCCTCCCTTTTCGCGTTCAAGCTCGTCGACGTATCTGCCGAACTCCGCCGCTTCCTCGTCGGTAATGGAATTAATCAGCCTGTGAAATGCCTCGAGTTGCGCCTCGGGCGTCGGCGTCGGCTCCCTACGAGTGCCTTCGACTTTGATTGTCTCGATATCAGACTTCATCATCTCAACATCCGCGCGGATCGCCTTCAACTCTGCCAAAATTTTTTCCTCGTTCGACATGATTATTCTCCTCTCATAAAATCCTGAGCACATTATAATTGCAATCGCACGCCGCCGGTATCCTTCCGACATCTTTGATCAATCGAATGATCGCGTCCTCCGTCAACGCCGTCGGACTCGTCGCCCCCGCGTCGTGCAGAATCGTTTCCTTGTGTATCGTCCCGTCTATGTCGTTCGCTCCGAAGCTCAACGCCACCTGCGCCACCGGCACCGTCAACATCACCCAGTACGCTTTGATGTGCAAAAAATTGTCGAGCATCAATCGCGAGACCGCCATCGTCCGAAGGTCGTCCCACATCGATGTTTGTTTGATCTCGCACTCGAGCGCCGTATTCTTCGGCAGGAACGGGAAACATATAAATGTTTGAAATCCATGCGTCTCGTCCTGAAGCTCCCGCAATCGAATCAAATGATCAACGCGCTCCTCGATCGTCTCGATGTGCCCGTAAAGCATCGACGCGTTTGATTTGATCCCCAATCGATGTGCAATGCGCGCCGCATTCAACCACTCGTCCGCCGTCGCCTTCTTCGGACATAAAATCGATCGCACACGATCCGATAATATTTCCGCGCCTCCGCCCGCAATGGCTTGCAGCCCCGCCGATTTGAGATCGCTCAAAATGTCCTCGAGGCTCCGCGCGGAGATTTTTGCAAAGTGAGTGAGCTCGACGCCGGTGAATCCTTTGATGTACAGCGACGGGAATTTTTCATGCAACGCTCGGACGATCGACAGATAGTCGTCAAACGTCCACGTCGGATGCAAGCCGCTCACGATGTGCAGCCCCGACATATTAGGATCGCGCATCGCATCTTCGACCGTCGCGATCGCTTGATCGATTGTCATCGCATACGCCCCGCGCGCGTCGGAGTCTCGACCGAACGCGCAAAATTTACAGCGCGACACACACATATTTGTCAAATTGACGTGGCAGTTGACGTTGTAATAAACATAGTCGCCGCATTTTTTTTGACGGACGTGATCCGCCAACGCCCCAAGCCAACTCAGCGAACGGCACTCGAAAAGTTTAATGCCGTCCGCGCGGTCGAGCCGCTCACCATCCAAAATTTTTTTCTCGATCGAATTGTATTCGCCGAACAACCAATCAGCCCCCTTGTCGACGTTACCAACATTCCCATACGTAATCGAAAATCTTGCGATACATGCCGCCGGAAGATATCTCGCCGCGATATCGACGCACCGCGCGCGCCGCCAACTTCCTCTTGTACTTGCTTTGATACGAGTACTCATCAAAACGTCGGCGCTCGGGGTCGTAATTCTTCCGTCTTTCGAGCGTGGGAGTTTTGCCGACGATTAATCTCATCTGCCATAATATATCAGCACCTCATTGATCGCGCCCCGACGATCCTTTGCGCTGTTGAGCGCCCGCGTCGCCCGCACCGTCCGCATCTCAAAATTTCGATACAACTCTCTAATCTCCGCGCAATCCGAATTGGACTCGACGAAAAAAATATTCTCCGCGCGGAGCCGACCACATAAATCCCGCAATTCAATCTGCCGCTCATAGTCGAAGCCCGCCTGAGTGTATGACGTGAAATTCGACGAGCGGCTCAACGGCTGATATGGCGGATCGAAGTACACAAAAATTTTTTCGTCGAGCCGAGCGAACAGCGCCCGATAATCGCCGTTTAGGATCGTCACGTCGTTTTGTCGAAGATACTCCGACATCGCGCGAATCGACGGCTCATTGACGATCGACGGATTGTTATATCGACCGAACGGCACGTTAAAATATCCCGCCGCGTTCACTCGATGCAGACCGTTGTAGCAGGTTTTGTTCAAATAAATCGTCCGCGCGGCGCGCTCAACCGTCGACCGCTCCAAAAAATTTTCCGATCGATCCCACGATCTGATCTCATAAAAATATTCCTCCGAGTGCCGACTCTCATGTTCAATCAATCGATCGATCAGAGCATCGGGCTCGTCGCGGACGGTTTTATAAACATTGATCAGTTCGCCGTTGAGATCGTTTATGATCGCCTTCGACGGTTGCAACGCGAATAAGACGGCGCCGCCGCCCACGAACGGCTCAACATACGTAGCGTCGCGCGGCATCAATCGCTCGATCAACGGAATGATCTCGTCTAACAGTTGGCGCTTACCGCCCGCCCACTTCAATATCGGCTTCAACATTTTTTCGCCTCAAAAATTTTTTTAATCCCGCCGACTTTTGGCAGGCAGTGTTTATGGGGCGCCGCCTGCGCACCCGCCCGTCGAGGTCGGCGCCCAACCGTGGTCGACATGCCCACCCGCGCCGGCGGCGCCCGCACTTTCATGCTCGGCAACGCAGTTGCCAAAGGGTGGGTGGGCGGCCGTTTCCATTCTCAAATGCTGTCTTTGCC
>CALGGP010000256.1 GCA_937915885.1 uncultured Selenomonadales bacterium
GGGGTGGGCATGCCATCCTCAGTTGGGCGCCGTCACTGATGGGTGGGAGCGTCGACGGCGCCCTTCAACCCGTCGCCTCAGCAAGCGGGCTCAAAAAATTTTTTCGTCGCTCTTATGAGCGGCTTTTTTTTTGTCGATGTATGATAAAATGATTTGCGTTTACTCGAAACTTTGAAGGGGTTGGTTAATATGGCTGAACTCAATAAAGTCGGCAGATACGTCACCATCGACGGCAGTGCGACCGATGACACCATCAAAGCAAATGTATTTGACGCTTCGATCAACGCGGGCGGCGGTAACGATCTGATCTCCCTCGAGAGCGACATGGAATATTTTAATGTGACGATCAACGGAGGCAGGGGCAATGACACCGTCGATTGCGCCAAATTCACGGCAGTAAATGTCGTCTACGAATACGCCGACGGCGACGGCAACGATACCGTCACCGCCAACGAGGATTATTACAGCGCGCAGAGCATTGTTCGAATCACAAGCGGCAAGAGCAGCGCTTATGTCGACGATTGGGATTTCGTCATTAAGGTCGGGAAGGGCTCGCTCACTTTTAAAGATACCTCGCCCGGTCAGATCATCCTCGAGGAAAATAAAAAATTTTATCTCTATGCGGATTACGGCGAAGAAACTCTCGCCAAGCTGCCAATCAACAGTCTCACTTCCGACTCGCTGATTTTCAACGGCAACTCTAACACCGTCATCAGCGGCGCCGGAGGCAAGCAAATTTTCAATTACGGCTCGAAGGTGACACTCAACAGCGGCACGGACGGAGGCGCCATCGACAATATTTTGGGCTCCGACGTGGTGATCAATGCCAACAACGTCGATCATGTTCATAACTTCGGCAATAATGTTACAGTCAACGGAGGCAGCACCAATGCCGGTTATCTCACCAATCACGGCTCGAATGTTTTGATCAAAGGCAGTTTCAGTAACGGCTCGGACATCGGCATAACGAATTACGGCTCGAACGTCACCATTCAATCCGACGAAAACCAAAATCATATCAACAGCTACGGCGAAAATGTAGTGATCGCGGGAGGCGGCGGCGACGACGAGATTAATCTGCAATTTTGGGGCGAGTCGACAGATGCAATGAATTTGCAGGGCAATAAGGTTTTGATCAAGTACTCGACGGGCGACGGCAATGATACCATCTACGGTTTCAATTCGAGCGATACGCTTGCGATTGACGGCAAATTTTCAACGATTGCGAACGACGACAATGTGATTGTTTCGATCGGCAGCGATTCAATTGTTTTGTACAACGCGGGCGCCGACGATCTCAACATCATTCAATATAACGAGGCAGATACCCTCAAGGCGGGCATCGAATACAACGTAAAGAAGCCGAAGGTGCTCACCGTCACCGACCCGTTTAAGGGATTCGTCAACGCCGGAAATATCTCCGAAAAGATCACGATTATTGACGCCACCGGCTCGACCAAGCCCCTCGTGATCAAGGCGGGCGACAATAACGCGACGGCGATCAGCGTGGGCGGCGGTGAGGCGACGCTCAGCGGCGGTGCGAAGGACGATAAACTTTACGGCGGCAAGGGCGTCAATGTGTTCGCTTACACCGTCGGCGAAGGCAAGGACGGCATCTTCAACTATCAAGCGCAGGACATTGTTTCGATCGACGGCGCGATCTTCGACGAGATCACGCTCAGCGACAAGGCAAATACGCTCACGATCAATTTCAACAACGATCAGCGCTCGAAACTCACCGTCAGCAAACTGCAAGCGAACGATCCCGTCACGTTTGATATCGGCGGCGAGGAAATTGTTTACGGCGTGATCCCGACGAACGCGACCATCGACAAAAATAAATCGACGCTCATCATCGACGACAAAGTCAGTCTCGATGCGGACGCCACCATTCAAGCCTCCGACATTGCCTCGACGCTCAAGGAGATCAACGCAAAGGAATATTCGGGCACGATCAACATCGTCGGCAACGCCAACCCGAATGTTTTGCGCGGCGGCAAAGGCGGCTCGACACTTTACGGCGGTCACACGTCGAAGGCGTATAACGATAAATTTTACAGCGGCTCGGGCGCCGACGTGTTTGTTTACGCGGCGGGCGACGGCGGCGATGTCATTTACAATCTCGACGGCGGCGAGGGCGATTATGTGTTGTTGAAGGGCGTCGATTCGATTGATGCGTCGAAAGATGTCAACGTGAGCGCCACGAAGATCGCCGTCACGATCAACAAAACGAAACTCACGCTCGAAAATTACGGCGGCGAAGTCAAATTCGTCAACGAGGACGGCGACGTTTTATATAAGACGGGCGTCAACCTTCCGAGCGGCGTCAAGTTGAATAACAAGTCGGGCATGCTCACCGTCGAGGAGGGCGCGGAGCTCGACGACGATGCAACGATCGATGCGGGCGAAATTTCGACGCTCGTAAAGGAGATCAAGGTCGTCGATTACGATCGCCCCGTTGCACTCGTCGGCAATAAGAATGCGAATGTGATCCGCGCGGGCGACGGAGGCTCGACGCTCTACGGAGGCGTCGGCGATGCCAAAAAACCGTCGGCTGATAAATTGCACGGCTCGACGGTCGCGGCGGCTGATGTGTTCGTCTATGCCAAGGGCGACGGCGCCGATATCATTTACAATTTCGACGGCGCGCAGGGAGATTATGTCGTCGTCAAGGGGCTCGAAAGCACCGACAAATTTGATTCGACCACCGTCGTTTGGAGCGGCAATAAACTGATTGCGACGATCAATAAACAAAAACTTACACTCGAGGAGCCGAAAAATGTTGTGCGCTTCGTCGACGAGACCGGCACCGAACTTTACAGGACGGGCGTCGAGTTCGAGAGCGGCGTCGGATATAACAGCGGCAAAACGATCGTGACGGTCGACAGCGGCGCGTCGGATATCGACGATATTGATCTCCGCGACGGATATGCGGCAAGCGTCAAGGAGGTCAACGCGAAGGATTACAGCGGCGCAATTCACATCGTCGGCAACGATCAGGCGAATGTGTTGCGCGCGGGCTCGGGCGGCGCCACGCTCGATGGCAGTTACAATAAGACGACCGGTAAAGCCACCGCCGATAAGCTGCACGGCTCGAGCTCGACGACGAAGGCGGGCGCCGACATATTTATTTGGGACGCGTCGGTCGGCGGCGCCGATCAGATTTTCAACTACAGGGCGTCGGAGGGCGATTTGATCAGCATCACGGGCGCGGCGGACACTCTCACCATCGACAACGCGAATTTTAAAATCAGCGGCGCGAAGGTGACGATGTCGCTCGGGAAAAACAGTCTCACCTTCAGCGATCTCGTCGACAGCCAGATGATTAATCTCGAGTACGGCGACGGCAAGACGTTCAGCTACGCGTCGTTGCCGAGCGGTGTCGGCTACAACGGCAATTATAAGACGATGACGATCGGCGGCGCGTTCAGCGGCACGTTCGACGTGACGGAGAATGATTACAGGAGCACCGCCGTCACGATCGATGCCTCCGACGCGCCGAATGAGATAACGTTGATCGGCAACAGAAAGACGAAGGCGATGATCGGCGGTAAAGGTTCGACGACGATGATTGGCGGCACGATCAATGATAATTTTACGGCGGGCTCGGGCGCCGATGTGATTGTGTATTCGGACGGCGGCGGCAAGGACGTGATCAATAATTTCGATTCCTCGACGGACGTGTTGAAGATTGTCGGCAATACGAGTTCGATCGCAGCGACGGATTTTGTCGAGAAGGGCAGCGATATCACTCTGACGGTCGGTAAGGGCTCGATCACATTCAAAGATGCTCCGCGCGGAGTGTTGAAAGTCGAATACGACGGCGGCTCGATCGATTATAAGACGCTGCCGCTCAACACGACATATGTTGCGAAGACGAGCGCGTTGACGTTGACGAAGTTCTTCAGCGATGACGGGCTTGACGCAAACGATCTCGACGTGCCGGTGAAGGAGATCAATGCGTCGGCGGTGGCGTCGACGGCGGTCGATCTGCAGGCGTCGTCGGAGAATACGCGCATGACGTTGGGTAAAGGCGGCGGGACATTGCGCGGGGGCTCGGGCGCTGACACGATGATCGGCAACGCCGGCGTCGATGTGTTTGTGGTCGGCGAAGGCGCTGATGTGATCGATAAGTTTTCGTTTAAGGACGACAAGGTAGTGATCGTCGGTGCGCTGACGGATTCGACGTTGGTCGGCTCGAAAGATGTGCAGTTGACGACGACGAACGGCAAGGTTCATATAAAAAGTGTGCTCGGGCAGGAGATTACGGTCGTCAACGGAGGCGTCGAGCAAAAGTATAAATTTACGAAGGACGCAAAGACATTGGAGGCGGCGTTGGTGAGCAGCGGCGGCGCGTCGGAGTTTGCGTCGGACGTTGAGGATTATTGGTTCACGTCGGACGGCGGTGCGAATGATGAGCTCGGAGAATTGATCGGGCTCGGCTCGACGGCGGAGGACGCGGCGCTCGGCTCGTTGGATATGAGCTTCGATCCGAAAAATCTGTTGAACGTGTCGGCGTGCGCGGCGACTGAACGGAGTCGTCATCTAAAAAAATAAGTGATCCTACTCATCCGAAAAATTAAAGGGCGCCGTCGACGCTCCCACCCACTATTGACGGCGCCCAACCGAGGATGGCATGCCCACCCCGCGTCGACGACGCCCCATCTATCGGCAGGCGTCGGCGTCCGATTCAGCACCCGTCAGTCTTTTAAAGCGGGCGCCGTTTTTTTTAGGGCTGTCGGCGCAATATCCGATAGGCGCTCCGACCATCGGCAGGCGCCGGCGTCGCGTGGGGGCGTCCATCAATCCGCTGCTCCGCGCATCGGCAGGCGTCGACGTCGAGCTCGACACCCGCCCAATCTTTTAGAGCGGGCGCCAATTTGTTTGGGGCTGTCGACGCAATATCCGATAGGCGCCGTCGTCGCGAGGGTGGGAACCTCTGTCCTCATTTGGGCGCCGCCTTGGTGGGTGGGAGCGTTGGCGGCGCCCCAACCGTCGCCCACAAAAAACCGTCCGTCAGGAAAGCTCCGTCAGAAATTCTTCAAACGGCAGCCCGTGATTCCACGGCAGCTCCAGCCGCTCCGCATACTCGATGCAACGCGACACAAACTCCGCCGCCTTCCGAACCGCGTCGACCAGATCACTGCCGTTGAGCAAACAGCCCGCGAGCACCGCAAAAAACGCGTCGCCCGTCCCCGACCGATCCGAGCCCAGGCGCGGCACCGTCACGAGATTTATTTTGCCCTTGTCGTACACGAAATTTGCAATCGATGTCCCGTCGTCGAAGTCGAGATTTACGCCCGTGATCACCACACGCCGCCCTCGAGTCCGCGCGGCTATATTCGCCGCCAACGTTGCCAATTTCGAGTCGGAGATCACGCCGTCGGAGGGATAAGGCACGCCGAGCAGTTCACACGCCTCCGTTAAATTCGGCGTGACGAGATCGGCGTTCGACAGCAGGCTCCGCATCTCGACGCACATCTTTTTCGTGTACGACGCATAAATTTTTCCGTGGTCGCCCATCACCGGATCGATCATAATTTGCGCGTCCGAGCGTTCGAGCGATCGATCGATAAAATTTTTGACGATCTCGATCTGATCGGCGGAGCCCAAAAATCCCGTCGCGATCGCGTCAAACATCAGCCCGTTTTTCTGCCAACTGTCGATGTAAGCGTTCATACGATCGGTGAAGTCGTCGAGAAAATAATCGTCGAAGCCGGTGTGCACCGATAAAATTGCCGTCGGCAGAGGACATACTTGAATTTTGAGCGCCGAGAGGATCGGCAGCTCGATCGTGACCGAGCAACGCCCGAAGCCGGTGAAGTCGTTTATGAGTGCGATGCGAGTTTGTCTCAACGTTTCAATCCCTGCCCTCCAAACGTTTTTGCGCCATCGATTGAAACTCTTCGTTGGCGTAATTGACGAAGGGCTCAATGGAAATGCCTCCGCGCACGGCGAAATGCCCGATGATCTCGAGATATCGCGGCTCGAGCAGCTTGATCAGATCGTCGGCGATGGTGTTGACGACGTCCTCATGAAACGCGCCGTGATTGCGAAAGCTCATCAAATAAAGTTTAAGCGATTTGCTCTCGACGAGCCTTTGATCGGGGATGTAATTGATCTCGAGCCGAGCGAAGTCGGGCTGATGCGTGATCGGACATACGCAGGTGAACTCTTCGCAATTGAGCTTGACGAAGTAATTCCGCGCGGAATTTTTATTATCGATCGCCTCTAAAAGTTCGGGCGCGTAATCGAAACTGTAATCGGTCTGATGTCCGAGGCTCCTTAAATTATTTTCCATGCTAACTCCTTTGTTTTTATTAGGGCGCCGCCGACGCGGGGTGGGTACCGCGATCTCAGTTGGGCGCCGCGCTCGGGGGGTGGGAGCGGCGGCGGCGCCCCATCTAAATTTTTTGTTCAAAAGATGTAG
>CALGGP010000257.1 GCA_937915885.1 uncultured Selenomonadales bacterium
CGTTGACGAGCACTTTGCCGGTCATAATAAAACGACGTGCGCGTTCGCGGCTGTCGAACAGGCGACGGTCGACGAGCAGCACATCAAGGCGAATTTTATCAGTCATGGGCAACCCTCAATTCTCACGAACGGCATATCCGCGTCGAGCAGTCGAATATCGGCGTCGGCGACAACGGGCGCTCCCGCCTTGTCGACGCGCTGATCGTTGACGACCGCCGCAATCCGACCGTCGAGCTCGAGCGAAAAATTTTCGAGCGCCTTCTGCAACTTGAGCCCGCCGCGACTGACGAACGGCATATCCGAACCGAGCAGTCGAATATCGGCGTCGGCGGCAACGAGCGCCCCCGCCTTATCGACGCGCTGATCGTTGACGAGCACTTTGCCGGTCATAATAAAACGACGTGCGCGTTCGCGGCTGTCAAACAGACGACGGTCGACCGGCAGCACATCGAGACGAATTTTATCGGGCATAACAACTCCTCAATCGGCGAAGTATCGCATCGAAGTCTTCTTCCACTCGCGCGTCGTGTAGAGGATTTGAAAATTGTCGATACGGCACTCGTCGGCAAGCGCGTCGATAATCTGTCGACACTCCGCGCGGGACTTGGCGTGAATCATCGCATAAAGATTGTAATTCCAATCGGGCGCGGGATTTCGATCGTAACAGTGCGAAACTGCGGGGTTGGCGCTCATCTTCGCGGCAATCTCGTCGAGCCGATCGGCGGGCACGAGCCATGCGCATAAGGCGTTGGCGACGAAGCCCGCCTCGCGATGCCGAAGCACGGCGCCCATCTTACGAATTTTTTTCTGCTCGGCAAGATTTTTGACGCGCGCAATAAATTCTTCCTCCGTCATGCCGATCCGCTCCGCCAAAATTTTAAACGGCTCCTCGCATAACGGAAAATCGTCCTGCAGGACGCGGATCACGTCCTTGTCGCGCGCGCTGAGCTCACAGTTTGAACTGCACATTGACTTTATATTTTCGATTGGATTTGAGGCGGATCATATTGCGGACGCCGTCAAGTGCGGCAATCTCGTCGAGAATTTTTTGTTCGACGTCGGCGGACGGAGTGAGCAGCGTAAACCAGAGATTGAATTGCCCCTCGCGCTCGTAATTGTGCGTGATGCCCGAACAGCGATTGATGAACTTCGCGACGGGCTCGACGGCGTCCGGCTCGACGGTGAGGGCGACGAGCACGCCGCGATATCCGAGACGGCTCGAATCGAAGAAGGTACCGATGCGACGGAGAAAACCTTTCGCCTTCAACTCGTGCAAACGATTGATGACGGTGTGCTCGTCGGTGTGAAGTTGCTCGGCAAGCGCGGCGAAGGGGTGACTGCAGATGGGGATTTGCGACTGAAGCAGATTGAGCAGTGCCTTATCGAAATTGGAAAGCTCGGACATAAAACTCTCCTCCCGACGCGCCGTCTACGCTCAACGACGCGCATCATTTTCGATATTGTAACAGAGAATCTGCAATCACGTCAAGCAAATCTGAACGACCTTCATCTTTCATCGACGAGTAGGGAAGGATATCGAGCTCGGGAATATTGAAGGCGCTGCGAATGATTTCGAGCTGTTTTGATTGAGCGGCGCGGGAAATTTTATCGGCTTTGGTGGCGACGGGGAGGACTGGGACGCCGTGTCGGACGAGGCGATGAAACATTTCGAGGTCGGATTGCATGGGCGGGTGTCGCATGTCGATGAGCAGGCAGGTGAAGAGAAGGCGGTCGTTGGAGGAAAAATATTCGTCGATGAATTTGATCCAGGCGGCGCGGTTTGATTTGGAAGTTTTAGCGTAGCCGTAGCCCGGCAGGTCGACGGCGTAGAAGGAGCGGCGCTCAAAAATATCGGGCGGCTTTTGATTGTCGGCGCTCTGAACTCCTGCGGGGCTTTTTATTGGCGCCGCCCACCGCCCCCGCCCGCCCACGT
>CALGGP010000258.1 GCA_937915885.1 uncultured Selenomonadales bacterium
GGTGGGTGGGCGGGGAAAAAATTTTTTTCCGTCACTCCCGAAAACCGACGGGCGGGTTGGATAAATTAAAGTTGTGTATCGATCAGCGCCGACAATAATTCATTCGGTGCGCTCACTTTGTCGGTGATGTAATCGAGCGTGATCTGTTGAAACAGCGACGCGTGATCCACTCGATTGGAAAATCTTTCTATGAACTCCATCAGATCGTCGAGCGTAAAATTTTCCTTCAGCACCGCCGCCATCGACATCACTCCGAACTCGAATAACTTCCACAACGTGAGATATAAGAAGTAATTGTTGAGCAACGTCAACGGCGCGTGGCACGGATACAGCCCCGCAAAGAAACTGTGCGCCGCATATTTTTCGATCACATGCCCGAATCGCTCAAGCACAAATTTTTTATACGCCGCCGCATTTCGATCATACACCGCCGCCATCTGAGCCCACGTCGTTATCGTCGCCTCCGCGCGGAACGCCTCTATCGGATACGTCGCAAACACTCTCTGCATCGGCGAATAATATACGATTGCCCGCTCATTCAATCGATCCAACAATCCGAACATCAGCGTCACGTGGTACGGCAGATCGAACGGCATCGATTTTGCCTTCGTCGCCAGCGATTGAAAATAATCGTCCATCCGATAGACGCGCGGGATCAGCTCCAATTGATTTTCCTTGCCGCCCGCAATGATCGCGTCCATCTCCGACATCACGATCCCGAGCGCCATCAGCCTTTCGTTGAAACTCAACCGTCGATCCTGAAGAATATCGAGCGAGATCGTCTGCAATAATCTCAAATATTTTCGCGTCGGCACCTCGTGATTGCTCCGATAGAAAAAACATTCCGCCCGCATCGTTCGCAACGTCGTCTCGCGCAATGTAAGCGGCGACGGATCAAGCAACGCCAACTCCGCCGCCACCGGACATGTCATCGACAGCGACCGCTCAATCAGATCGTCGATCACGAACGTCCGACGCGGGAACTCCGCGCACGTGTTTGACAGATAGCCCTCACCGAAATTTTTTTGTATGTCGCAAAGCAAATCCGCGCGGAGCATCGGACACGCCGTCCGATCCAAATTCATTCGATATGTATGCGACGCCTCATTCCAATAAAGACTGTCGAGCACGCGCTTGCGCATTGCCGGGTCTTCAATCGCTTTATACCGTTCGTGCGTTTGACGATCGATGTCGACCTGCCAGCCCCGACAACATTTCGCGTTGCACTTTCGACCGTCGCATTGAAAATTTTTTACATACGTCGGCTCGACGCATGCAAACTCCTTTACGAAATTCAATTACCTCGCCCCGTTCGCGATCAGCCGAAAATATTGCTGCTCGAGTGCTCTGACATAATTGTTCGGATCGAGCGCCGCCGATTTCTTCACCATCGCCCGCAAATTTTTATGCAACGTGTTCAATGTGTCGGTGCTTTGCGCCAAGCCCAACGCTCGAATCAAATAATCTTGCGCCGTCGTCACCGCCAAATCTCCCAGTCCGACGCTGTTGAGCAGATCGTATGCAAGCCGCGTGTCGCGCCGATCCGAGTAAATCGATACCACCGGCACCCCCATATACAGCGCGTCCATCGTCATTGCCGCGTCCGTCTGCGGGTATGTCGACAGCGCTATATCCAACCGTTGGAGCACCTTCATGTGATCGGTCGACGCCGGCAGGAATAAGATCGCGCTCATATTCAAGCCGAGCGCCTTCAATCGATTGTACGCCGCATCGATCATCGCATCGCTCTCAAATTCTTTCGCCCGCATGATCAATTGCGCGGTCGGCATCCGACGAAGAATTTCTCGCCACACGCCTAAAATTTCATCGGTGATCGATTGATAATCGTTGAAAGACCCGAACGTGACGTAGCCGTTTTTGATGCAAGGCGCCTCACTCGGCTCGGCAATGTCGCTCCGACTGATGTAGCAGAATTGGCTCGGCAGGTACAACAATTTCTCGACAAAATTTTTATCGTGAGCGCCGGGCGGATCGGCAATCGCGTCGGTGATGAAATAATCGATCGTCCGAAGCCCCGAAGTCGAGCGCGCCCCGATACCCGTGACTTGGATCGGCGCCGGCTTATACGCCATTATCGGATAAGCGCAATCCTCACCATGCCCGCCGAGGTCGACAAGAATATCAATCCGATCCGCGCGGATTCGATCAACGATCTCCCGCGTCGACAGCTCACTCACATCGACAAGATGTTCGAGCGGAGAATTTTTGAGCAGACCGGCATAAAAATCCTTGGCGCCCAACTTGATCCATTTATAGGCGAAATTCTCTATGCGGTTTTTGTCGGCGCCGACGAGCATGGCGCACGATATTGCAAACATGCGATTGGCGACGAAGTTCGGAAGCAGATAGCCGACGCGCAATCGACGCTCGCCTCGAACGACGGCGCTCAGATCATGGAACGTGTTAAACGGCTTGATCCCGTCGAAGATATTCTGATAGCGGAAGTGATTGATGACCAGCTCGTCATTCGAGATGTTGAGGTAATGGAGATTGTAAAGGGCGGCGCTGAAAACTTCGGCGCGCTCGGTGGGATCGTCGGCAAGCTCGACGGATTTATTATAGTGATTGACGCCGTCGACGGGATTGCTGTTGACCATCGCCAACTTCGCGCGGTTTCGATGATACCGTTTCAAAAAATCGCGCGGATATTGTTTCGACGACAGACACTCCTCGACGACTTTGATCCGATCGTAGGCGAGGACGTAATTTCGGAGCAACTGCTTTGTTTTCGACAACAGCAGATGAATCTCCGCGCGGTGCTCGATGGACGCTTGCGCCGCCTGCTCGAGCCAATAATCCGCCCGCTTGACGTTGACGCCGTTTTTGATGATGTTGTCGTCGAATTGCGGCTCGGCTTTGATGTACTCGAGCGCGCGCTCATAAAAATTCTCGGCATCGTCGGGCGTGATCGGCGGGGCGTCGTCATGAAAATCGGGGAGCGGCCTGCCGTTGATCCACTCGTTGTAGATTGTTTCATACGCCGCCTCGAGCTCCGACATGTAGATCGAATCATTCATGACGGGCGATTGTCCCATCCGACGACGGATCGTCAAATGATAATCCGTAATCCGATCGTAATCATGCGCCAGCTCGACCGCCTTATCGATATACTCCTGCTCGCTGAACGCGCACAACTCGTCGAGCCCCATGTTGTGCAACAGCGAATATCCGAAGCGTCCGTTGTGTCGATCGCCGACGAGAGTTATGACGGGAATCCCCATAAACAGCGCGTCGCACGTGGTGCCGCCGCCGGGATAAGGGAATGAATCCAGCGCGATATCGGTCTCGGAGTATTTGACGAGATAATTCATTTCATCGGCTTCCATCCTCACGCGCTCGAGCGGAATGCCCGCCTCTTTGATGCGCTTGACGGCAAAATCGATGCCGTATTGCGATCGGAAGGCTTTACCTTTGACGTAGAGGCGGGAGTTGGGCACGCGCTCAAGGATTTTCGCCCAAATTTGAAGCATCTCGTCGGTGACCTTGACGAAGTTGTTGAAGCTGACGAACGTCACGTAGCCGTTCTTCAAACAGGGCGCGGGCTTGATCTCGATCGGCGCGTCGTGCCACATATAGCAGAAGTGCGAATGTTGGAGGCGGAGAATTTTTTCGGTAAAGAATCGATCGTTGAGCCCCTCGGGATCGGTGAACTTATCGCACAGAAAATAATCGATCGTCTTGAGTCCCGTCGAATTAAACCAACCGATCGCGCTGATCTGAATCGGCGCCGGACGATGCGCCATCACTCGGAGACAATTGTTGGCGGTATGACCGCTGAGGTCGACGAGGATATCAATCTCGTCCGCTTTGATTTTCCGCGCCGCCTCTTCGGGATTGTCATATAAAATGTTTTGCCAACCGTCGACGCCCGCATGGAATTCCGCACTGACGTTATCTTCGCGGCATTTCGGATAACAATAGACCTCGAACTTCGATTTGTCATAGGATTTATAGAGCGCGTAGCTGAAGAACGCCACGACATGTCGACGGATGTCGGGCGAAATATAGCCGATGCGAATTTTTTCATGGCGCGGGTGTGTCGACGGATCGAAAGTAAACGGTCGGACGTCGGAAAAAATATCGTTGTAATGCTCGACGCCCTCAAAAATTTTTTCGCGCGAGAAGTTGAGGTTGTGCAGGCTGAACAGAAAATTGCTGTAGTCGTCGCACTTGATCCCGAACAGATACGGATATCGATCGGTGCCCTTGCCGACGGAGATATCTTTCATGGAGCTCATCTCGTAATGATAGAGGCTCATCTTGGCGTCGGCGACATAACGATAGGCATGCCCGAGAATGTTGTGGATCATCATTTGCGTCAAGAGATCATTGCCGGGGATCGTGAGCGCCTCCTCCGCATATTTGATGCAACCGCCGTAATCATGCTGAACATCATACACTCGAGACTTCAAAAATACCCGGTAGCCGCTCGGCGGAAAATGTTTCTCCATGTAATCGGAGCCGGCTTTCGCGGTATCGTATTCGTTGAGGTCGATGCAAACCGAAGTAAGTTTTTCGACGGGGAAGGGATCATTGGGCTTGAGCGCGAGCAATTTTTTGGCGCATTCAATGGTTTTTTCGCGATCGTGCAGTTTGAGATGTGCTTCGATAAGATCATCGAGCGCTTTGCCGATTTGTTTATTTTTTCGATCGACGTCCTTTTTATTGACTTTGATTTTCCTCATAAATTTTTCCCTCCGATAATTTCATTCCACTGCTCGATCCGATCCTCGGCGAATCTTACCGTCGCTCGATCGAACGTCGTCGGCTCCATGCCTTTATAGCTCTCGTAATTTCTGATCGCCTGCCTCATTTCCCGCATCGCTCGAGCGTACTCGCCCGACGCCGCAAGACATTCTGCCAGCTCCGCGCGGAACTCGGGCAGCGACGGAAAATCCTCCACCGCCCGCGTTGCTTCCGACAATCTTTCTTCCAATCGATCGACGTCCGCGCCCGACAATATTTTGATCAAAATTCGATGCGACGAACTTGCAAACGTTGTATCCTTTCGCCCATGCTCGATGTCAAGCCGCGCGTACCGCTCCGCGTTCGCCGCATCGTCCAGCCCATTATAGCACTGCGCCAGATATCCGTAAATGCGCTCGGGCTCGTCGGTCGTCTCCAACTCGGCAAGCAGCATTTTTAAATTCCGATCCGCCTTCTCGCGATTGACGCCGCTCGAATAGCCGGTATGAACGATCTGCATGACGCTGTCGGGCACGGGCAAAATTTTGTCGACAGATTTATTTTCCTCCGTCCGAAGTTCTTCATGAATGCGCCCGACGTAATGCAGCCCGCGTTTGAACACCCGACAGAGGTACGTCGAATCGAGCAGCTCGTTATTTTTGTCGATGTCGATGTTGACGAGCTTGATCAGGAGTGCGATCTTTCGACGTTGGACGGCAAGATTGATGGTCGGACGAATATTATCGGCGGCGCCTTCGGGAAAATACTCGTCGGCGTCCAAAAAAATAATCCAATCGCCCGTCGCGTTCTCGAGCGCAAGGTTCCGAGGCGTGGAAAAATCATTCGCCCATTCCGTTTCGATCACTTGCGCTCCGAAATTTTTCGCGACTTCGATCGTGCCGTCGGTGGAGCCGGTGTCGACGACGATCAGCTCATCGACGACGCCTTTGACGCTATCGATCGAGCGCGGCAAATTTTTTTCCTCATTTCGAGCGATCCAACAGGCGGAGATTTTCATCGCGCCGAATTTTTTTGCCGACATCTCAAACAGGAGTTGTTCCCTGCTTTTGACGGGGCGTCTTTGTTTCTTCAATCCAATCATCCTTTCATGATTGCGCAGTTTTGTTTTTTAAGATATAGTTACGATGCTAAAAAAATTTTTTTGAGGAGATCATTATGGGATTGATCGATAAAATAAAGAGTATGCTGCCGAAGCGGAAGCCGCCCGAGCCGGTAAACAACGTGCCGAAGGAGAAGGAGAATATCCGCAAGACCTTCGGGGTGTACTGTCGAGCGAATCACAGCATGGAGGGCGACAAACTTTGTCCGAAATGCACGGCGCTGTTGACGACGGTATTTACGAAGATGAGCCGATGCCCGTATGGGATCACGAAGCCGATTTGCGAGAAATGCGAGACACCCTGCTTCGGAGAGCGGGCGACGAAAGACTTTTTGAATGTGATGCAGTCGTCGCAGAAGAAAATGCTGTTGTCGCATCCGATCATGACGATGAAACATAAACTGCAAAGTTTAGGAGCGGATTATGCGAAGCAGGAGCGGGATAAAAAGTCGACGGATAAACAGAAAGAGGCGGAGGCGAAAGTCAAAAACAAGATCGCCAATGCAATGAAGTCGCCGAAGGGCTCGAAGTCGAAGAAGAAGAAACGGAAGAAGTAATATTTCCCGCCCAACCGCTCCTAAAAGCCGTTGGCTTTTGAATCAAAAGGGCGGCGCCGCGCGGGGCGACAGAGTGACGAGGGGTGACGGAAAAAAATTTTTTCGCCCACCCGCCC
>CALGGP010000259.1 GCA_937915885.1 uncultured Selenomonadales bacterium
GAACCACGAGCTAAGTTAGGCGCCGCGCTCCGAGGGTGGGAGCGTTGAGCGGCGCCCCTCCCGTCGCCCCGCGTTGCCCCCTGTGTCGGCGCCTAACAGAGGACAGTACTGCCCACCCTGCGGCATCAGCGCCCTTTCATTCCTAATTGAAGTGGCGCCGCCAACGCGGGGTGGGAACCACGGGCTAAGTTAGGCGCCGCGCTCCGAGGGTGGGAGCGTTGAGCGGCGCCCCGCCCCGTCACTCCGTCGCCCCTAAAAATAGGACACTCGAAAAATTTTCGGGCGTCCCCTTTTTTTGCAAGGATATGATATAATTCTGTCGGAAACATTGACATCGGGAGGTAATGCCGTGGAAGTAAATGCAGATGCGCGCGAGCAGTTCATTCAAAAACTCGAGAGAACTGCCGAGCTGTTTCAATTACTGTTTGATAAGGATCCGAACGGAATGATCATCGGATTCGAGGAGCGCGAAACACTAAAAAATTTGCAACGTCGCAACGAGACGATATTGAAAAAACTCAAAACCAAAGAGTTCAGCGTGGCGGTAGTCGGGCTCGAAAAGGCGGGCAAGAGCACACTCGGCAACGCGCTCATCAGCGCAATCGTCCTGCCCGAGTACACCGAGCGCTGCACGTACACCACGACGGAAATTCGCAAGGGCGCCGAGGACGACGCAACAATTTTCTTCTATAAACGCGAGCAGTTCAACGACTACTTCAAAAGCCTCCTAAAAGCGATCGGTTATACGGTCGCCGCCGATTTCGAGACGTTGACGCTCGACACATTCAACAGATATTGGTCGGCGGTCGAAAATGACGAATCCAAGCGCGGGCTCTATGAGCTCCATAACGGCACCACCGTCGAGGACATTCGCACCATTCTCGAAAATAAAAATGATCTCCGTCCGCTGTTGAGCCATGCGGAGATCACATTCAAGGGGCAAGACGAGTGGAACAGCGACGCCTTTCAAATTTTCATCACGGGTTTCAAGGGCAAGCGCGCCGACGGCAGCATCATTCGAGGCGCGCAACCTTACGCTGTCAGGGAAGTGATCATTCATTCGACGACGCTTGCCGATATGGACAACGTTGTTCTCTACGATGTGCCCGGCTTTAATTCGCCGACCGAAATTCATAAAAAGCAGACCGAAAAAATGCTCGTCGCCGCCGACGCAATCATTCTCGTTACGAACGTCGGCACCAATCCCAATCTCGTCGGCACGCAACTTGATATGCTCCGTAAGGTGCGCGACGAGGACGGCATTCGGCTCAACGAAAAATCATTTGTGTTCGGCAATCAGCTCGATCGCTCGGGCACTCGAGAGCGCGCCGAAGGCAATCGCGCGGCGCTCATCAATGACGCCGTCAATAAACATCACGTCGCAACGCAACCGCGCGTCATCGTCGGCTCGGCAAAGGCATATCTCGAGCACAAGGGTCTGCTGTCGAAGGACGATCGGGAGCGCGGCTTGACGGGCGCCGATAAAATTCTCGACGAGTGGCAGATTGATTACGGCATCGATCGATTGCATGAGAAGATGAAGGAGTATTACGATACGGATCGATTTGCCGTGCTCAAAGCCCGCGCGGAGCGCACGTTGACCGACATCGAAAAATATTTGCGCGCGATACTCGATAAGTACACGCCCGAAAAGCTCGAGCAGCTCAATTACGGCATGAAGGTCGTGCTCAATCTCAGCAATCGCGTCGATGATTTTGTCAGAGAAGCCAATGTGATGGGCAATCGCTATCGCGGTGAGATTTTCCGCGCGAAGCCGTTCAGCACAATGCTCGTCGGCGAGATCGAAAAAATTTATCCCTATTCGGACGAGTTCAATCAGCTGATCGTCGACGTGGAAAATGAATGCGTCATCGACACCGACGGCAATTATCCGTTGAGCAACGTCAATACGAAACTGCGCGAGAGCCTTTATAAACAGTTCCTCAAAAATCTCGTCGAAACGACCGCAAGCATCACCGGCGACAAGCAAATCGAAATTCGTCGGGCGCTGGTCGAGCTGTTTCTTCGGACGTTGGGAATGAGCGCCGATTCAGGCTACCGCGCGGAGTTGGAGCAATCGGCGAATGAGCTCTTCAATGAGTTTCTGCGCAAAAGTAAAGGTTCCGAGTGCATCTTCAATTCGTTGGTCGAGCGCTTTGCGGTCAGCCCGCTCGAAACGCTCATCAACGCGCCTTTCGCCGAGCAGCAGCGTTTGACGAAAGTGCAGTTGAGTTTGCCCGAGTTATTCTCGTTGGCGGTGTACTATTCGATGCGCACCTCCGACGGCAATACGGAAGCGCCGAAGGTCGAGGACAATCCCGTCGAGCGCATGAAACTGTTTGCGAAGATACTCGCGCACGAAGGGATCGAAGACGCCGCCGCCAACGCCGACATCAACGAGCAACCGTTAAGGGATATCTTCCAAGAAAATGAAGAGGCGGTTCGCAAAGGCGCCCGCTTCGATATAAATGCGCTGCCGTTCGATCGTTGGGCGCGGGAGCTCAGCGGCGGCGGCATCGTTTTAAAGGAATTGCCTCCGCGCTCATATAATGAGTTCGTCAATCGCATCGAGGACGTGATCTATAAAGAGACGTGGCGCGATTCCGATCTTCAACAGCGGATCGGACAACTCGATCAGGCGTTTCGGAAATATATCGGCGCCAATTCGCGTCGGAATGATGCCGATCTCGGCAGTCGGCTCGAGCAGCTTTACGAGCAGAGCCGCAAATTCCGCGCGGTGACGAATAAGGATGAAATGATCGCCACGCTCGACGCCGATATCAAAATCCTGCGCGATGTGACGGTCAACGCGGTCGTCAAGGCGATCGGGCTCGAGCGCGCGTTTATTTCGGTCGTCGTCAAGAATATCAATCTGATTTGCGACGGGCTGTCGAAGTCGCCCGAGGGCAGGGAGTTGTTCAACGATTGGATCGAGCGCAATGTTCGTAAGATCAAGGACAGCGAGTTTGCGCACATCGATCAGGAGAATATGAATATCCAGACGCGCAAGATGATCGTCAAGTCGATTCGTCAAGCGGTCGACAACATGGAGGTCTGACATGGACAACAGCGTTATTCTGAATGCGGCGGCGCTCAATGAGGGCAACATCGTCGGCACGGCGAAGGAGCTCAGCGCCAACCCCGATAAATTTTATCTCATATCGACCGGTTGCAGCGAAAAACTTTGCAGCGTCATCGATCGGCTGTCGAAGTCGACGCGCGACAATTCGTTTTTGACGCGAATACATTTTGCCTACGACGTGAATTTTGAGTTGCCGACGGAATTGCGGATCGGCAATGATGAAAGAGGCGTCGCGGTGCACAGTCTTGCCGAGCTGCTCGAGCGGCTCGAGTATGATAAGGGGCTCGTGCTCAAGCGCGATGACTATCACGTCGTCGTCGACGATACCGACATCCCGAAGGAGCGCGCCGATAAGGCGGTCGCCCGATTGTTTCAGCAGACGGTTTTCTTGAATCTCAATCTCGACATCAAAAAGCGTTCGGAGATCAAAAAGGCGCTCATCAAAGAACGCTTCCGCGCCAATTATGAACGGCTCCGCGCGGAGATCGACGGCAAGAAAAAATATTTGACGGAAATGCTTGCGTCGTCCGCGCTGACGGGTAATGGCAGGGAACGCATCACGGGGATGATCGCCTCGTTCGATAAGATGATCGAAGAGCTTGCCAAGGCGCGCAAACGTCCGTTGAGGATTGCGGCGATGGGCACCAAGAAGGCGGGCAAGAGCGTCGTGATCAACGGCATGCTCAAATGCGATTACGCGCCGACCAGTTCAGAATTGCCGACGCCCAATGTCATAAAATACATTCCCGTCGACATCGACAAGCCCTTGACGCTCGAATACAAAGGGCAAAAGACGGTCTACGACAGCACGGAGGCGCTGCATAATTTCATCGACGAGGAATTTCATCGCGCGCAGGACAAAACCGGCGAGGGCTCCGGCTTGCCCGACATGAATATTTATTATCCTTGCGACGAGCTCAACGGCTACGAAATTTGGGACACGCCCGGACCGAATTTTGCGGGCGCGGGCGCGGAACATCAAAAGATCGCCGAAGAGTGCATCGACGCCGCCGACGTGTGCATTTTCGTGATGAATTATTCGGCGCATCTTACCAACGACGAAGTGAAATTCCTCGAGCAGATCAGGACGACGTTCGAGGATAAGAATAAATTTTATTCGCTGTTCATCACCGTCAATCGCATCGACGAGCGCTATGCCGCCGAAGTTCAGAAGTCCGTCAATCGCATTCTCGATTACATAGGCGGGCGGCTCGAGGATTTGAATTATAAGAACATCGTCATCTTCGGAACCTCGGCGCTGCAGAGTTTTTATCTCGACAAGGTGATCGCGCTTTTGAAAGATGACGGCGTCGAGCTCGACGAGGACAATACTCTTTATGATGCCGTCCGCAGTGCCAAACGCCGACATCGCGACAGCTCGACCATGACGCAGTTGCGCTTCATCGAGGATTCGTTGAAAAGTCTCGAGGATTTTCACGACATTGAAGACCCCGACGCCAAGATTCTCGAGAATTTCAGCGGAGTCCCTCAACTGTGGCGTCACGTCCGATATATCGGCGAGCAGAAGGTTGATACGGAGATCGTCGACAGCGTTGTTTCCAAATGCGAAATGCAGTTTGCGACGATTCGCAATGCGCTGTTGGTGACGGGCTTGAAAGACCTCAGCGAACAGGATCGATTGCGGCTTGCCGATCTCGAGAAAAAGATTATCGAGTTGAGCAATGCGGTCAGTCAAGCGATGTCGGACGTGAGCGCGCTCGTCAACGATCCGAGGGAACTTCGCATCGCGGCAGCCGACGTGACGGAGGAAAGCGACAGCATCAAAAAGGCGGCGATCCGCTCGATGAAAGATCGTTGCGCGGCGATTGTCGACGGCAGCAGCCTCACCGAGGACGATGTTCAGTCGATCGAAAAGGGCAATCAAACCGCCAACATCGACGAGCTGATGAAAAAGATCGACAATCTGATCATCGGCACCAACAAAAATTCGGAGGAAAAACTTGTACAACTGATTGCGGTCGAGGGCGGCAACTTCAGCCGCAAGGTCGAGACGGCGGTGCAGAACGCTCAACAGAAAATCGTCGACGAGACCGAAAGGGTGAAGGCGTCGGTCGAGAGCAACACCGTCGCCGGCGATATGATGCGCGCCTTTACTCTGCCGCAATTCCCCGTCAGCCTCGACAAACTTTCGTCGAGCTTCGGCGGCTTGGGCTCGGCGATATCGATGAAGGATTTGTCGGGGAGCGCGGGCGGCTCGAAACGCACCGAAGTCGAGACTTACACCGTCACCGAAACGCGCGAACGCGAAGCGCGCGGCTTTTGGGAGCATCTCAAATTTTGGAAGACGTATTATGAGGACGTCGACGTGAAAAAGACGCGCAACGTGATCAAATCCGACGTCGGCGCATTCAAGACGAATTTGAAGAGGATGTTGAACGAGCGCATCATCGACGCCATTGAAGAATCGCACGATGCGATGAAGCGCGATGTGCAAAATAAAATCAGCGCGGTTTATGCGGACGTGAAAGTTCAGTGCGACGAGATAGGCGCGGGCTATCGGAGCATCTTCGACAAATTCAAGGGCGACATCGAGGCGGCGCGCGATGCGACGAGCGCTCATAAGAAGGCGGTCGAACACGATATCGATGTGCTCATCGAGGTCGAAAAATATATTCGACCGTTCTTCGATCTCTGGCAGAGCATACTTTACGGCGAAGGCGCAAGGTGACGCGGAATGTTTACGGCTGCAGAATTTCGTCTTATCCGCGAGCGTTGCCCCAAAAAACTTGACGGGCTACTCGAAAAGTTGAATATCCCCAAGCCCGATTGGGAGGCGGGCAATGAGTTCAGGAATTATGAGGCGCTCGATGAGAAGATCGTCAATCGTTTGTGTCGGTTGATGAAGTCGGACAGCATCATCAACGGTTACGTCAAACTGCTGGAATTGGGCGGGATTGCGGTCGACTACAGCGAGACCGACAATCAGCTGCTCAACCAAATTATTTCGCACATGAATGAAATCAATGCAGGTTTGGGACAACACATTCGCGATTCATACAGAAGAAAAGCGGCGCCGCTTCCGCCGCCGGTGAAAGCGAAAGATTACGGCGACGTTAAAATTGAGTTCTTTCGATTGACGCAGGGATCGTTCTTGTCGAACAATCGGAAGAAATTGCCGGTGTCGCCTTCGATCGAAGAGACGATCAAAAAAATGATTTGCGATCAACTGTCGAGCAATTTTCCGTATCTGGTCATCGACGACATTCAAATATCGCTCGAAATGCACGAAGGCGCATACAACACGCGCCCGATTCAGACGCCGGTGTACACTCCGACGCCGGAGCCGCCGACGTTCGATTATCGGCAACTGTCGGAGGCGATCGAGTCGTTGAAACTTGCCGACGACATTGTCAAGACCATCGGTTGAGGAGGCGATCGGATGTTCACTGCCGCAGAGTACCGACGTATTCGAGAACGCAGTCTTGCCGAGTTGAGAGCATTGTTGAGTGCGTTGGAGATATCGGAGCCCGATTGGGAGGCGGGCAATGAGTTCAGAACTTATGAGGCACTCGATGAGGAGATCGTCAAGCGTCTGTGTCGGCTGATGAAGTCGGACAATGTCATCAACGGCTACGTCAAACTGCTCGGCTTGGGCGGGATTTCGGTCGACTACAGCGAAACCGATAATGAATTGCTCGATATGATCGTCCGCAATCGTGACGCGATCGCGCGCGGCGCCGTCCAAGTGATCCGCGCGGAGCCGACGACAGTCGAGACGCGTCCGCTTCAGCGCGTTCGCAAAGTCGAGCGGACGGAGTCGATCGGCGGATTGATTGTCGGCGGATTGATGATGATCGTCGTCGCCGTCGTGCTGATGATCAATGATGTCAATCCGATCGCGGCGGGGATATCGGGCGTGGCGGGCGTGATCGCCGCGGGGCTCGGGCTCAAGGGGCGGACGGTCGTCGAGGAAGTGGCGATCGAAGAAACGCCCGCGCCGACGGTCAAAGCGGAAACGAAACCGGCACCGTTCACCGCGACGGAAATTCAACGGGCGTTGGACATTCTGTCGCGCGCCGATAAAAT
>CALGGP010000260.1 GCA_937915885.1 uncultured Selenomonadales bacterium
GGGTGGGAACTGCTTCCCTCGGTTGGGCGCCGTGCTCGGTGGGTGGGAGCGTCGACGGCGCCCCTCCACCCGTCGCCCCTAAAAATCCTCGACGGCGCCTCATTAAAAAATTTTACGGCTCAAAAGTTTTGATCTCCGCCGCGCTCCACAACTCCTCGAGCGCATAATACTCCCGATTGACTTGACGAAACACATGCGCCACCACATCTCCGTAGTCGAGCAAAATCCATTCGCCCTCATTGTACCCTTCCTTGTGCGCGAAGTCCACGCCCGCCTCGTGCAGTTGATCTTCTATCGAATCGGCAATCGCACGTACCTGCGTCGACGTCGGCGCCGAGCATATCATAAAATAATCCGCCGACGGCATCACGCCCTGCATATTCATCGTCACTATGTCGCGCGCCTTCTTATCGTCCGCCGCCTTGCAAATCCTGTTGAGCAATTCATTCGTGTCCAAACTTTTCACCTCAATCGTTATTATCGTCCATGGGCAATCGAAAGTCAATCGCCATCTTCGCCCGCGCCCACCACCTGAAATTCCGGCTCGACATTGGGGAATAACTCCGCAATTTTTATATCGATCGCGTTGACGTCCGGCATCCATACGCCGTCGCCCGTCGACGTGCCCGGCAACATCGTCGTCGTCGGAACCTCACTGCTCATATGTCGCAACACATTCGCCAGATGCGCCGAATCAAATATCTCCGCGCTGGTCGTCAATCGATTGCGGAAGATGTCCGCGATCGCTGGCAACTTCGGAATCGTCTCGAGCTGCAAAACTTTTTCGTAGAGCGCCTTGATAAATTTTTGCTGCCGTTGAATGCGTCCGACGTTGCCGAGCTTTTCTCCTTTGAATCGCAAATATTTTTGCGCCGAATCGCCGTCGAGATGCTGATAGCCCTGCTTGAGATGAATCGCCAGCCCCGAGGCTTCGTCGTCATAATCCATGTCCTCTTCGACGTAGACATCGATGCCGCCGAGCACGTTGATCAAATCCGCAAACGTGCCCATGTCGACGACGATGTACTGATGAATCGGAATGTTCAGGAGCGTCGACACCTGCCGCACCATCAGCGACGCGCCGCCGAGCTGATACATATTGCCGATGCGCCCCGCGCCGGAACTCCTCATATCGACCCAAGTATCGCGCGGGATTGAAATCAAACGCGACTTGCCGGTGTCGTTTGAAAAACTGAGGACGAAAATCGTATCGGCGGATTGCCCTTCGCCCTCGAGATCGCCCGCGCCTTCGTCGACGCCGAGGATCAAAATATTTGTATAGCCGTCGAAACGCGGATTGGGCGAGCCGCGACGAGTCAATTGCCGTTCGCTGTAACTGTTGTACATCGAATTGAAATCGCCGAGGATGGAGGAGCCGATGTTGTAGGCGCCGAGTCCGACGAAGAGTGCGACCGACCCCATCAGACCAAGCAATATGAACTGAAACGCAGCGCGCAAAAATTTAATCCGGCGGCGGCGGCGTTGTTTTTCGCGTTTTTGATCGACAGCGTTTTTTGTCTGATTGTCAGCCATAACGATCACTTCTCAAGATTGATGCAGCAGAATAAAATTGCGTGCGTCGATGGTTTTCGGATGGACGAGGGAGCCCTTACTCACGACGAAACAGATCGATTGATTGAGCCCCTCGAGAAACATTTTTTCGAGAGTAGCTTCGCGCGCGAGCCGACGTAATTCATCGACGCCGGGGTAATTACGATGTGGCTCGATCATGTCGGCAAAGTAGATGATCATATCGAGCGCGGACATATTTCGATCGGCGACGGTATGACGCTCGATTGCCTGAATAATTTCGGGATCGTCGATGCCGTAATCGGTTTGACACATGACGGCGCCGATGGGAGCGTGCAACAGGAGCGGGACTTTATATTCGACGTCGGAGATGTTGACGGAGCGTTTAGCGGCCTCGACGGGCAATTGATCGTTCTCGAATTGGCGGGCGCAATCGTGAAGGAGACCGGCGACGTAAGTTTTTTGCGGGTCGACGCCGAAGCGGTTAGCGATGTCGACGGCGGTATTGGCGACGCCGATCGAGTGGGCGAAACGATTTTTATTGAGCCGTGACATGAGTGTGCGGCGCATATCATCAATGGTCATAGAGGCGCTCCTTTCTGATGTATTGCTCGACGGGCTCAGGGACGAGATATTTAATCGAGCGTCGGTGCAGAATTTTGTCTCGAATGTCGGTAGAGGAAATTTCGAGCGCGGGTGTTTCGACGTGAATGATGTGATGACGGAGATCGGCGGGGAAATTTTTATGAACGGCGTCGAGATCAAAGACGGTGCCTTGCCTGGTGGCGGCGACGAAGAAACACTTAGAGACGAGCTCGAAAGCGTTGTGCCAAGTATGAAGTTCGAGGGCGGCGTCGGCGCCGAGGACGTAGAAAAATTGAGCGTCGGGCGGGAAAATATTTTTGAGAGCGTCAACGGTATCGACGGCGTAGGAGGGACCGTCGCGCTCGAGCTCGATGGTAGAGACGTGAAAATCGGGGTGGGAGCATGTGGCGAGGACGGTCATGGCGAGGCGATGAAATTCGTCGGCGAGTTGGCGACCGCGCTTATGAGGAGGGCGAGCGGCGGGAATGAAGAGGATTTGATCGAGATTGAGAGCGTCGTTGACGGCTTCGGCGGTGGCGAGATGTCCGTTGTGGATCGGATCAAACGTGCCGCCCATTATCCCGACCTTCATACTTCCACACTCCTTCGCTCAAAATTTTTCTGTTGCCTGTTGATGGAAAGGGCGCGCCGCCGCGCGAGTAGGCGGGCG
>CALGGP010000261.1 GCA_937915885.1 uncultured Selenomonadales bacterium
AATATGATGGTTTTCGCCCGAATGCCTGCATGTTTTGCATCGAAAATTGCTCTCATTCGGGCGAAAATAGGGTCAAAGATGATACTTTTCGCCCGAATGACGACATGTTCTTATGGAATTTTTGTAAAGAGGTCTTTTAGTGTAATAGTCTGATCTGCAATGTCTGAGTGGCTGTTCTGCTTGAGACCGAAGGTGGTGATGATGCATGTTTGAATGCCTTTTTCCGTGCCTGTTTCTTTCCTGAATGCTTCTTCGCGGTAGTTTATTTTTTCGTGTTCTGCTTTGTTGATGCTGTATATCGTCTTTGAGTATTTCACCTCACAGATACTGATGGGTCTGGGCAGCAGCGTACTCCTGTCCTTCGGGTATACGCAGACAAACTGCCCCGGTCTCGCCTCTGCCGCCAGTTCTGTATTGATCCACATATCGAAAATCTGTGGCGCGATCTCCTTCTGGGACGCCACAACTGCCGTCTGTTTTTGTTTCATGCCTTTTCCTTCCTTTTGTACGTTTTCCTGTTTGCGTCACATCTTCTGTCTCTGATATACCCCTTTGCCGCCGCAGATTGCAAGCTCCGCATCCTTTGCTTCGCCCGGTCCGTTGACGATGCAGCCCATTACCGCGACGGTGATCGGATTTTTGATCGTCGACAATCGATCTTCGACGGCGGCGGCAATCGACGGCAGATCGATCGTCGTCCGCCCGCACGTCGGACATGAGATCAACGTTGCGCCGTATTGTCGGAGCCCGAGCGATTTAAGAATTTCGCAGGCGACCTTGACTTCGACGATGGGATCGCCCGTCAACGAGACGCGGATCGTATCGCCGATGCCTTCAGCGAGCAACGCTCCGATGCCGACGGCGGATTTAATCACGCCGCTGTTGACGGTTCCGGCTTCGGTGATGCCGACGTGCAACGGATAATCGACGGTGCGGCTCATCAATCGATAGGCGGCGAGCGTCAAAGGAACGTCATGGGCTTTGAGGGAAATTTTGATGTCGAAAAAATTTTCGTCCTCGAGGATTTTGACGTGCTCGAGCGCGGACTCGACGAGCCCCTCTGCAGTGACGCCGCCGTATTTATTGAGAACGTGTCGACTGAGGGAACCGGCGTTGACGCCGATGCGAATTGGGATATGATGAAGTTTTGCCTCGTTGACGACGGCTTTGACGTGTTGAGCGCCGCCGATATTGCCGGGGTTGAGCCTCAATCCTGCGATGCCCCGATTGATCGATTCGAGCGCGAGCTTATAATCGAAGTGGATATCGGCGATGACGGGGACGTTGACGGCGTCGACGATGGCGCGGATCGATCGGGCGGCGTCGATGTCGGGGACGGCGATGCGAACGATATCGGCGCCTGCGTCGGCAAGCGCGTTGATCTGCTCGACGGTGGATTGAACGTCGGCGGTTTTTGTATTCGTCATCGACTGGACGGAAATTGGGGCGCCGCCTCCGATTTTCACTCCGCCGACGTTTATTTGTTTGCTGCTAATTTTTTTTTACTCTCCTTTTCTCAATAAAACCTTTATTTTATTGACACTGTTTTTCGGCAAATATCAGTATTTTGCCGATG
>CALGGP010000262.1 GCA_937915885.1 uncultured Selenomonadales bacterium
CCCGCCCTATGTTCCCGTTGGGAACCAAAAAAAAATTAGGGCGCCGTCGACGCGGGTGGGAACCGCTTCCTCGGTTGGGCGCCGCGCTCGGGGGGCGGGAGCGTCGACGGCGCCCACTAATCCGTCGCCCATAAAAAAAAACGGAGGCATCGCCCCCGTACAGATTAAAAATTTTATCGCTCGTGCGCGAAGTACATTTTTTTCGGAACCACCATGCCCAGTTCTTCTTCCGCAATCCGACTGATCCGCTGCGGCGATTTCAACTTCGCTATCTCAATCCGAAGCCGTTCATTCTCCTGCTCGAGCTGTTGAGCCTCCGTTTGCGTCGCCACCAACGCATAGCCCCGACTTGCACTGATGCCGCTGCGCACCGTCACCAACATTGCCAAGAACGCGAACACGAGGAAGGCAATTTGACACTTGGAACGCAACCGACGATTTACCTGCGGCTGATTTTTGATCACTTTCAACGGAGCCGCTTGAGGCATGCGATTGAAGCCGTCCTCCGGATTGTAATATCGCGGAATTTCCGGCGACACTGCCAATTTTCTTTTGCGTTGCATACAAATCTCTCCTCTAAGCTGACTGTATTTTTTCTGCGGCTCGGAGCTTTGCACTCTTGGCTCGCGGGTTGCGTTCGATTTCTTCTTCGGTCGGAGCGATTGCCCGTCCGAGGATTTTTATTTGCGCCCGATGTCCGCACACGCACACCGGTATATTTTTCGGGCAAATGCAATCGGTTGCCAGTTCTTTGAATGTCGACTTGACGATGCGATCCTCGAGCGAATGAAATGTAATCACGACCAGCCGCCCGCCGATTTTCAATCGATTGACAGCCGACTTTAACGCGCCGTCGAGCATCGAAAGTTCGTCGTTGACTTCGATGCGGATTGCTTGAAATACGCGCTTTGCGGGATGTCCGCCGCCTTTGATCGGAGGCACCGCGCGTTTGATCACGTCGACCAATTGTCCCGTCGTGTCGATGGTTTTTGAGCGACGAAAATCAACGATCGCGCGCGCAATCCGTTTCGAGAATCGCTCCTCACCGTAGCCGCTGAAGATTTTTACGAGCCGATCCTCCGAATAAGCGTTGACCACATCGAACGCCGTCAACGTTTGGCGCGTGTCCATGCGCATGTCGAGCGGCGCGTCGTGCATGTAGGAAAATCCGCGCGGAGCCGAATCGATCTGATGTGATGAAACCCCAAGGTCGAGCAACATCCCGTCAATCCGATCGATCGAAAGACTGTCGAGAATTTCATCGAGCCGCGCAAAATTATCGCGCACTAAACTGACGTTGTGTCCTTTCAATCGTTCGGACGCCGCATCGATCGCCTCTTGATCCCGATCAATCCCAATCAGCCTACCGCCGTCGAGCCTCGAAATGATCTCGAGCGCGTGACCTCCGCCGCCCAGCGTGCCGTCGACATACGTCCCGCTCACATCCGTTATCAACTTTTCAACCGCTTCGTCGAGCATCACGCTCGCGTGTGTGTAAATCATCTATTCACCTTCGATTCATACTTCTTCTTATACCAAAAATTTCCTGCCGACGCAAGAAAAATTTTTCATCGTAAATTCATTGCATCGACGCTTGACACTTATGATATGATCAAACGAATTAAAATCGGATTGAGGAGGAATGGTAAGTTGGCTAAAGCTCTGATCATCGGCAGCGGCGGCGTGGCGACTGTCGCGGCTCATAAGTGCGTTGAGAACTCGGCGGTGTTCGATGAGATTTGCATCGCGAGTCGGACGATTGCAAAGTGCAACGAGCTCAAGGCGAAGCTCGACGGAAAATCTTCGACGGTTGTCACGACCGATCGCGTCGATGCCGATCACGTTGACGAGATTATTGCGCTGATTGAGCGCGTCAAGCCGGACGTGGTGATGAATCTTGCGTTGCCGTATCATGATCTCAACATCATGGAGGCGTGCCTTGCGACGGGCGTGAATTATCTCGACACCGCCAATTACGAGTCGGAGGGCAATCCCTATTTCGAGTACAAATATCAGTGGGCGTATGATGAAAAATTCCGCGCGGCGGGTTTGACGGCGTTGCTCGGTTGCGGCTTCGACCCGGGCGTGACGGGCGTGTTCTGCGCTCACGCGTTGAAACATCATTTCGATGCGATTGACACGATTGACATTCTCGACTGCAACGGCGGGGATCACGGTTATCCGTTCGCGACGAATTTCAATCCGGAGATCAACATTCGGGAAGTGACAGCCGACGGGGAGTATTACGAGGGCGGCGATTGGATTCGGACGAAGCCGATGGAGATCAAGCGCGAATACGATTTTGCCGAGGTCGGTCGGAAGGATATGTATTTGATCTATCACGAGGAGCTCGAGTCGTTGGCAAAAAACATTCCGAATGTGCGGCGGATCAGATTTTTTATGACTTTCGGTCAGAGCTATTTGACGCATTTGAAGTGTCTCGAGAACGTTGGGATGACGAGCATCAAGCCGATCAATTTCAACGGGCAACAGATTGTGCCGCTGCATTTTTTGAAGGCGGTGCTACCCGATCCGGCGTCGCTCGGACCGCGGACGAAGGGCAAGACGAATATCGGTTGCATCGTGCGCGGGACGAAGGACGGGCGTCCGAAGGATTATTATGTTTACAACGTGTGCGATCACGAGGAGTGCTATCGGGAGGTCGGGTCGCAAGCGGTGAGTTACACGACGGGAGTGCCGGCGATGATCGGGGCGATGCTGTTACTTGACGGTCGATGGAATTTGAAGGGCGTGCGCAATGTCGAAGAATTTGATCCCGATCCGTTTATGGAGGCGCTGAATAAGTTCGGGCTGCCGTGGACGGAGAATTTTGCGCCGGAGTTGGTGCCTTGAGCCCGTTCGGATTTAGAGGGGCGCCGTCGACGCTCCCGCCCACCAACGACGGCGCCCAACAGATGTCGGCATGCCCACCCGCGTCGACGGCGCCCGCCTTCAACATCGACGAGC
>CALGGP010000263.1 GCA_937915885.1 uncultured Selenomonadales bacterium
GGCCTTTTTTTTACTTCGGCAGTCAGGCCTCTATACCAGATCAAAGGCAATTCTGAAGAATTCTGAATTCACACCCTTTTAATTGTTTCCTTGTATGATCGAGAGTAAAATGAGACTATCAAATCAACAAGGAGGCCTACCCTTATGAAAAAGACCGTATCACTGCTCATGGCGCTGCTCATTATATCGCTCATTCCTGCTTTCGCGTTCGCTGATTCGGAGATCACGGTCACAGGAACGGGGAACGTGCTGGTTCCGGCTGATATGGCTGTTGTCATGCTTGGTGTGAGCGCCGCAGACAAGGATGTGAGAACGGCTCAAGGAACGGCAAACGAGGCGATTGCAGCCATCCGATCAGCCCTGATTGAAGGCGGGATTGCTGAAGAAGATATCAATACCGACTATATCAACATCTATGCCATGTATGACTATTCAGGCGGCTCCGAGCAAATCACGGGTTATAACGCCAATTCCACGCTTGCCATTCGTGTAAAAGACATAGAGCGGGTTGGCGAGGTGATTGACCTGGCGTTTGGAGCCGGAGCTAATACACTGAATGGTATCGGTTTCTCAGCCACAGACACAGCCGAAGCAAAAGAAATGGCCATGAGACTTGCTGTGGCAGATGCACAGGCAAAAGCAGATATTCTTGCAGATGCAGCTGGACTAAAGATCCGAGGAATTGAAGATATTGCAGAGCAGAACACATATAGCTATGATAAGGGAATAATGAACAACTTCGATGTGGCAGAGGCAGCTGTTGCTGGCACGGTTGTGCAGGCAGCAAAGCTGACCGTCAGTTCGAGCGTCGTGATAACATTCAAGGCAGATAAGTAAAGACAATCCCGTAGCAATTCGCCGTCCGTATCGGGCGGCTTTTTTTATCCCTTCACCAGCCCGATCGCGCAATAGATGATCAGCGCCAGCCCAACGGCTGCAACGCACCCGGCGACTTCCCGAGCAGTCTTCCGAGCCTGTTCCAGGCTCTTTTCATGGACTCTGGACATCAGCGGGGATTTCCGGGGATCCTTTGAAAAGGCGAGACTGGCTGCGGCGAGCAGAAGGGCGGCGCCGAATATGATAAGAAATACAAATGCATACTCCATAACAGCCTCCGAGTGTGGTAATGAAGGGACTTTATCATATAGCAGGCGGCATGTCAAGAAAGCACAGAAGACGGATCATTCCACCTCTGTGCTTTCTTTCTGTTATAGGCTCTGGGATTCTCAGGGCGGCGCGTGACCGGGCTGATGCTCCACATTTCGCGTTTCCGCGTATTCACAGCTCTCTTGTGCTTTTTCGAGAGTTTTTCGTATGGGATAAACTTTTCCATATTCAAGCCCCTTTCTGTTGCCGCATCTGTCCCGCCATAACTGTAGACGAAGAACAAGCGGCTTGCCGCAGGACAAGAAAAATGCACCCGGTGTGGATGCATTCTTCTTAAGGAATGAAAAAGAGAGAGGATGAAGAACAACCGTTCTTATTCTTCTGTACGATATCACATGCTTGTGAACTGGATATTTTGAGAGTGTGGATGAAATGTGAATTTGTGCTTATCCACCTGAAATCGGGCCTGCCTTTCACGCCGGTAATCGGGTACTTTTTATAGCTGCTTTTCTATATCTTTCGGGTTCAGTACTTTTTCGACAGATACGACTTTCTTATCAATCATAAGCGCCGGCATACTCATTCCTCCATATAAATCTCTGTCGGAGAAGGTCATAAACGGCATCCGATCACCTGGCTTTCTTCCTTTTCAGGACAAATACGGTATTTCCCCACAGTTGACATTTTCTGGATTTCGTTCATAATATCATTCATCACAACAATCCGGTGATCAACTTGAAAGGAAGAAAATCTTGAAAGCACAGGCCTCCAGCGAATCCGTTTTTGAGGATATGCCAATCCGCCAGGCTGTCAGAACCATGGCCGTACCCACGGTCATCGGGCAGCTGATCGTCCTGATCTATAATCTCGCCGACACCTATTTTATCGGCAAGACCAACAGCCCCGCCATGGTGGCAGGGGTCTCCCTGATTCTGCCCTTATTCAATCTCACCCTGGCGCTTGGCAGCCTCTTCGGGACAGGCGGCGGCGCTCTGCTGCCCAGGCTGCTCGCTGCGGACGACCGGAACGAGGCCGCCTGCGTTGCCGCCTATTGCATGAGGATGAGCATTCTGACGGCGCTGGTTTTTTCTCTTCTCATGCTGATTTTGCTCAGGCCGGTTTTACAGCTTCTCGGCGCCGGTGAGAGCACCTTCCCCTATGCCAGAATATACTTAATTACCGTTCTGATTATCGGCGGGCTCCCGACCATTCTGTCAAACACCCTTTCCAATCTGCTTCGCAGTCTCGGTCTCTCCCGGGAGGCCGGGACTGCCGTAGCCATGGGCGGCGTGTTAAATATTATTCTCGATCCCTTATTTATGTTTGTCCTTCTGCCCCGGGGGAACGAAGTCCTGGGTGTCGGAATCGCCACGCTTTTATCCAATCTCATCTCGCTGTGCTTTTGTCTGTTTGTTTTCTTCCGGAAGCAGCAGACGATCCCGGCTGATTTCTTCCTGCCTGCGCCAAAGAGAGAACATATTCGCGCTGTCTATACGATCGGTATTCCGGGAACAACCGGCGCTGTGCTGTTCGATCTGGATTATATGGTTCTGGATAAACTCGTCTCCGCCTATGGGGATGCCGCCCTCGCAGCGATCGGAATCGTACTCAAGGCAGAGCGGCTCCCACAGCAGATCGGCATCGGACTCTGCCAGGGCATGGTGCCGCTGGTGTCATATAGCCATGCCAAACAAAATTATTCCCGGATCCGGGGTATTTTATCCACCACGCTGAAGGCCGGCGCTGTCGTGGCGCTGGTCAGCGTAACAGTATATGAGATTTTTACACCACGGGTTATCACGTTTTTTATCCGGGAACCGGAGACTTTTGCAATCGGCAACCGTTTTCTGCGGGTCCGCTGTCTCGCCGCAGTAATCATGTTTTTCTGTTTTTTTGTCGTATTTTTCTATCAGGCGACCGGCGACGGAAAGCGCGCTATGTCCCTGGCCCTGCTGCGCTGGGCTGTCCTGAATATCCCCATGTTGTATTTATTCAATTTTCTGTTCGGTATGTACGGTCTCGTCTGGTCGCAGGTGGTGTCTGATCTTCTGACCGTGCTAATCTCGTTTCTGATTCTGCGTCGGACGATGCAACGCTGGAAGGAATAGACCGCGCTTTCGTTTTCCTATTGACCTGATAGGTATTTTAGCGACACCTTTTCGCCTCTCCCCTGAACCAAAGGCTACGGGAGCCTGGCACTGATTTCGTTGTAGACGCCCGAACCCGGTTTTTTATTCGTTTCTTTTGTCCAGTACTGTCACAAAATCTCCGGCCTTTGCTTCTCCGTCCTCCAGAACGATAGCGAAAATTCCTTCGCGCGGCATAACACAGTCTCCCGCCTGCTGCCGGATGGCGCAGTCGGCGTGACATTCTTTTCCGATCTGTGTCACCTCACAGAGGGCGCTTCCGATCTTCAGCCGCGTCCCGACCGGCAGTTTGCACAGTGTAATACCGTCACAGAGGATATTTTCCGCAAACGCGCCCGGAAAGAGCCTGATCGTGATTTTCTCCTGAAGCCGGTCAACGCTCTCCTGTGCCAGAAGACTCACCTGGCGGTGCCAGTTTCCGGCATGGGCATCTCCGACGATTCCGGTTTCTTTCCGCAACTGAACCTTTTCCACCGGGTGTTTCTGTTCTCCCTTTTTCTCGCTGATACAGACGGCCCGAATGACAGCTTTTTCTCCGCTCATCCTGTTTTCCTCCGGCTTATTCATAATGAATCCTGCTGAACACAATAACACGCCGTATCAAAAAAGTCCAGCAGATCTTGCAAAGATTTCCGAGGGAAATCCTGAAGCGCGAATTTTCTAAGGCAGCTTTAAGTTTTCTGTGCTATACTTCTATACAGAAAAGGAAAGGAGCTGTCATTTATGAAAACAAGAAAAATGTTCTGTGTGTTTCTGTCCGCGGTTCTGATGATCTCGGTCTTCTCTGCGGGCGGCTTCACGCTTGATGCAAGCGCTGCTTCCGACACGCTGCCGCCGGCCATGCCGGACGGCGATCGTCCCGGTGATCCCCCTGACGGAATGGGCGGTATGCCCGGCGGTGAGATGGGAACGCCTCCCGACGGCGCTTTCGGCGGCGAAATGGGTACTCCTCCCGAGGGCGGGAAGCCTGACGGCGCACCCGATGGCATGGGCGGAATGGGCGGTATGCCCGGCGGTGGTCCCGGTACCAGCAACGCAGATATTGATTATTCCGGCGCCGTGGAAATCACTTCTGCCGAAACGCAGGAAGACCAGAGCTATAAAACCGCGGAAGCCGACCAGAGCGCCCTTCTCATCAGCACCTCCGAGGATGTCACAATCATCAATCCTTCGGTTGTAAAGACCGGTGATTCCGACGGCGGCGACAACTGCAACTTCTACGGTCTCAACGCAGCGGTTCTGGTCAAGGACGGCTCTGTCACAACCATCGAAGGCGGCAGCGTCACTTCCGACGCCGAGGGCGCCAACGGCGTCTTCTCCTACGGCGGCAACGGCGGCACCAACGGCGCGGCGGGCGACGGCACGACCGTTTACGTCTCGAATATGACGATCACGACCACGGGCGGCAACTCGGGCGGCATCATGACGACGGGCGGCGGCAAGACCGTTGCGCGCAATCTCGACATCACCACTCAAGGGCAATCGAGCGCGCCCATTCGCACCGATCGCGGCGGCGGCAATGTCACCGTCGAGGGCGGCACATACACTTCAAACGGGCTCGGCTCGCCCGCGATTTATTCGACCGCTGATATCGTCGTAAGCGACGCCACTCTCACGTCGAATTTGTCCGAGGGCGTTTGCATCGAAGGGCAGAACTCCGTCGCGCTCACCAACTGCACCTTGACGGCGAATAACACTCAAACCAACGGTCAAGCGACGTTCCTCGACACGATTATGATCTATCAGTCGATGAGCGGCGACGCCGACAGCGGGCAATCGACCTTCTCGATGACGGGCGGCGTGCTCAACAGTCAAAACGGTCACGTCTTCCATGTGACGAACACGAGCGCGCTGATCACTCTCGATAATGTCACGATCAATAACGGCGACGAAAACGGAGTGCTGTTGTCGGTGTGCGACGACGGCTGGTCGGGCGCATCGAATGTGGCGACGTTGAGCGCAAGCAATCAGACGCTCGAAGGAGATATTCTCGTCGGCAGCGATTCGACCTTGACGATGAATTTGACGGGCTCGACGTTGCGCGGCGCGGTGAGCGGCTCGATCACCAATGCGGCGGGGACGTCGGTGAGCACTTCGGTCGGCACGGTGAATGTCACGCTCGACAGCGACAGTAAATGGTACTTGACGGGCGACGCCAACATCACGAGCTTCAGCGGCGACGCGGCGAATATTATTAACAACGGATTTACGGTTTATGTCAACGGGACGGCGCTCGACGGCACCACCGAAAGCGACAACGGCGACGACACGTCGGCATCAGAGGACACCACGTCGGAAGAAGATACGACTTCGGCGGAGGATACCACTTCGTCGGAAGATACGACTTCGGCGGAGGATACCACTTCGGAAGAAGGCGACGCTGATTCCGATGCAGACAGTGACACTGATTCCGATGCTGACAGCGACGCAGATTCCGATGCTGACAGCGACGCAGATTCCGATGCTGACAGCGACGCAGATTCTGATGCTGACAGTGACACTGATTCTGATGCTGACAGTGACACTGATTCTGATGCTGATAGCGACGCTGATTCTGATGCTGATGCAGACAGTGACGCAGATTCCGATGCTGACAGCGACGCTGATTCCGATGCTGACAGCGACGCAGATTCTGATGCTGATGCAGACAGTGACGCAGATTCCGATGCTGACAGCGACGCAGATTCCGATGCTGACAGCGACGCTGATTCTGATGCTGACAGCGACGCTGACTCCGATGCTGACAGTGACGCTGATTCTGATGCTGACAGCGACGCTGATAGCGATGCTGATGATACTTCGGTTCCGTCCGATGACACGACTTCAACCGCGCCCGTCGACGACACGACTTCGACCGCGCCTGTCGACGATACGACTTCAACCGCGCCCGTCGATGACACAACCTCGACCGCGCCTGTCGACGATACGACTTCAACCGCGCCCGTCGATGACACCACTTCGACCGCTCCCGTCGACGATACGACTTCGACCGCGCCTGTCGACGATACCACTTCGACCGCGCCTGTCGACGATACCACTTCGACCGCGCCCGTCGATGACACTACTTCGACCGCGCCCGTCGATGACACCACTTCGACTGCGCCTGTCGACGATACAACTTCGACCGCACCCGTCGACGACACAACTTCGACCGCGCCCGTCGATGATACCACTTCGACTGCGCCTGTCGACGATACGACTTCAACCGCGCCTGTCGACGACACAACTTCGACCGCGCCCGTCGACGATACAACTTCGACCGCGCCCGTCGACGATACGACTTCGACCGCGCCTGTCGACGATACCACTTCCGTTGCCGTTATCAGCGACGACACCGTCATAAATCTTTCCTCCTCCGGTGAGTCCGCCGATATCACACTCGGCAGCGGCAATCAGAACGTCACTCTGTCCAACGCCGGCGGCTCCACCGCCATCGTCGATCAATACGCCACCGGCTCGAAGGTGATCAGCGCCGGCACTCACGGCGATATCCTCATCAATCAGTCTAATAACGCCAACGTCACACTCCAATCGGGCGCGGGCAACGATACCATATACGCCTCCGGCTCCGGCAATGAGCTCGTCGACCTCACCTCCGGCGGCAGCGACCGCATCTATGCTCCTTACGGCGTCAACTCGCAGGGCTACGATCCCTCGACCAATGCCGCCTTCGTCACCGACTTTGATAACATCGTCGACGCCCTTACCGACAATCGCATCACCTTCGACAGCGGCGCTTTCGCGGTCGACGGCTTCAACTTCGTCGTCGATTCCGCGTCCGCCGACGCCGAGCCTTTGATCGTCAATCTCATCGACGCCGATAACAATCTCCGTCGAGTGATCGCGTCTTCAAACGGCGGCTCCGTCGACGGCTCCGACGCCTCCGACGCTATGATTTACGTCGGCAATCGCGACGCCTCCTCGACGCTCATCGGCTCCAATAACAACGATACGTTTGTCGGCGGCGACGGCGACCGCATCATTACCGGCGCGGGCACCAATGCCGTTGAGCTCGTTAATTCCTCCGACGGCGGCGCTGTGATCGATCAGACCGTCGAAAACAGCCGACGCACCGTCAACAACATCAGCGGCTATGATGCGCTCAAGAATACGATCCGCATCACCGCCGATGCCTTCAACGATATCGACGCCTCCTTCGACGACGGTCAGCTGTCGACCAAGCACGGCAACGTCACGAATAATTTCATAACCACCGGCACGGCGGCGGCGCTCGACGACATCATCAGCGTCCCGCTCGACGACATCATTGATAAGCCCGTCGGCAACGATATTGCTGCAGACGATTCTCCCAACCTCCGCGCGGATAATATAATGATCGGCGGCGCCGACAAACAAATCGGCACTCAAAAATTTTTCAAGCGCAAGTAAATTGATCACGGAGATCATTCGGGCGGGCATTGAGGCGCGCCTTTTTTTTCGCGCTTAGTAAGCTCTAATACTTTGCTAAGCGGCTCCGCAGAGGCGGATAGCATTAGAAACTACGAAGGCTCAAATGTAACGATCCAAGCTGGAGCCAACATCGTCAATAATAACCAAGGAACCAACTCAGTGATCGACGGCGGGGCGGAAGTGTCGATTAACGGCGGCACCGGCGACAACACCATTACCAACTCTTCAGGCGGCTCGAACGTGACGATCACCGCAGGCTCAGGCGCTGACAAAATTTCCAACGCCGCATCCAACGTCACGATCGATGCGGGCGATGGCGACGACTCGATCGCTCTCACCGACTACTCCTCTGCGGTTTCACTCAAGCCCGGCGGCGGCACCGACATCATCTCCCTCGGCTCGGGCTCCGGCAATGTCATCTACCACTCCGCAGGCAACGAACTCATCTACGGCTACGCACCGTCACAACCATTCGTCTCGACAGCGGCGAATACGACTCAACCGTCAAAAACGGCGAAGATCCCTATGATGTGGTGATCGTCGTCAACGCAAATGAGTCGATCACCATCGACGGAGGACTCGGCACAGACGTCTTGCTCACCGACAAGGAAGGCACGGCTCGAACGTCTTGATTGTCGGCGGCGACGATGCCGATTCAATCACCGTCGCGGGCGGCGCCAATGTCACCGTCAACGGCGGCAAGGGCAGCGATCAAGTGACCATCACCGGCGAAGAAACCGGCAAAGTGATCATTCGCTACTCGGACGGCGACGGCAACGATAACATCACCGGATTTAGAGCGACCGACGAACTTCATCTCGATCACACCATCAGAGGCGCACTCGAGACCGGCGCGAGCGATGTCGTTTTGCATTTCGGCGACAGCGATCTTACTCTTGTCAACGCCGCTACACTCGAAACGCTCCTGATTCGTAACGAAAATGGCACTTACGACGGCATCAACACAACTAACGCGGAGCAGTCGTCGCTCGAGGGCAGCTTCTTCAACGACACCATCACCAACAGCAGTGAGAACGCCACTATCGACGGCGGCTTAGACGACGACTCGAGCAATAACACTGCCGCGAGCGCGGTGATCGTCGGAAATGTCGGCAACGATCAGATTGTCAACAGCGGCTCGGGCGCGACGATCAACGGCGGAGCAGGCAACGATACCATCACCAACGAAACGGGCGGCGACGACAGCGATACGCTCATCAACTCCGCAACGGGCGCGACACTCGACGGCGGCGCGGGCGCGGATTCGATCTTCAATAAGGCGGATAAGACCACGGTCGATGCGGGCACGGGCGCCGACACCGTCTCGAATACGGGCGCGGAAGTTTCGATTTATGTCGGCTCCGAAGCCTCGACGATCACAAATGCCGGAACGAATGTCTCAATCCTCGGCGGTGCCGGTAATGATTAAATCGTCAACAGCGCGACGGCGAATGTCACGATCACGACGGGCAACGGCAATAACACCGTCTCCAACAGCGGAGTAAAAGTCTCGATAGTCGGCGGCGAAGGCAATGATTCGATCATTAACAGCGCAAATCAAGTGACGCTCGACGGCGAAGCCGACACCGATTATATTTCAAATAGCGGCGCGGAAGTGTTGATTGATGGCGGCAGAGGCAATGATACGATCCTCAACGACGCGACGGGCACGAAGATAACGATCGACGGCGGCGAAGGCGATGATTCGATCTCTAACAGCGGCGCGAGTGTGATGATTGACGTTGGCGCGGGAGCCGACTACGTTTCCAACAGCGGCTCGACGGTGACGATCTCGGGCGGCGAAGGCGCCGATTCGATCATCAACTCGGCGGCGTCGTTCGGCAACAAGATCAACGCCTCGGCAGTCACAGCAATTAATATCACGGTCAATTCGAGCAGCGACATCACCGGCAGCATCAGCGAAGGCACTTTGACGTTGACGGTCGGAACGAGCGGCGCATCGATCGGCTCGGACGGCTCGACGACGATCACCTCGGGCGATGAGACGAGCGACGGTGGCTATATCGATCGCAAGATCGGAGCGGCGATTGCCGACGCATTGATGAGCAATCTCATCGAAGGTTACAGCGCTCTGCCGGAGTATATCCGCGCGGGTCTGCAAGCGTTGGTGGTTGGCGCCGATGACACTCTCGAGACGCAATTAGCGGCATTGATATCTGCAGACGTAGTTACGAATTTGATGGACGGCAGCGACAATGCGGCGAAGGGCTACGTCCTGTTGAGATCAACGACATTGCAAACGACTTGGCGATCACGGTCAGCGGCGCGTTTGGCGATGGCACGTCGGCGGACTCGTTCACTCTCAATAAAGACGGCTTGTCGATTGCTGAAGGCGCCTTCACCAACAAAGCGGACTTCCACATTGAAGGCTTTGATGGCGCCGCGATCAGTATCGGCTCGACGGCTTATGTGTTGACGGACATCGACGGCAATACTTTAAATGGCGCGGAACTCAATTTGTGGACTTCGCTCGACGGCGGCTTCTCCTACAACAATCAGCTCACAGTGACGGGCGTCAGCTCTTACGAGACGATCAAAGTCATCGACGGCGGGCTCAACTTCCTCAACTCTGGCGTCACTCTCGATCACAACATCCACATCAAAGGCACCGAAAATGTTTCTGTCAATGGCGCCAATTGGACGTTGCTCGATGGCGACTTCGACGACAGCAACGGGCGCGAGTTGGCGCACACTCCTCAGACTTTGACGACTATCACCTACGACGGCACTACTTACAAGTGGCTTGACGGCAATTCTCGTGAGATGACGGTCGGCGCTTTCGCCAACGATGAATTTTATGGATTCTCTTCTACTAACGACAGCTTGACGCTTGGATCAACCGATAAAGAAGTGTCGGTGAGCGTAGGCGGCGGGACTTTGCACCTCTACAGTGATAGTAGCCTCGCGGGGGCGCTGAATGTCGGCGATGCTTGGCTCAATGGCTCGATAGATGTTGACGCGAACGCCCTCGACGCATGGATCGTCGACGGCAACTCGATCGTCCTCTCGACGGTCGACGGCGGCATAACGATTGGCGGCATTGAACCGACAACGCTGACGTATCTTGTGACAGCAGATGACCGTATAACAATAAAGGGCTTGGAACTCGGCGAGAAGCTGACGATTGACGGCAGCACAGTGGTCGGGAATGTCGATAACGCCGGTGATAGCATCAATGGGTACGTATTGACAAAGGGCGAAGACGGTTGGATGTTCGCTGATAGCGACTCCGATTCTGACAGCGACGCGGACTCTGATGCAGACTCCGATGCAGATTCCGATAGCGACACCACCTCGCCGCCCGACGACACCACCTCCACCGCGCCGCCCGACAACACCGTCATCCCGAGTGCACAGGAAATCATCGACAGCTACTCCTATCGCTTCACCGATGTAACTGTCGATACTCATGTCGAAGTCAACGACGACGGTTCCGTCACTAAGACCGCCGACACCACCGACATAAAAGACGACGAGGCGCTCACCATCTCCGACGCCGACTCCGACACTTCAACTACTACCGTCGTCGACCTCAGCGACACCGATGCGCGCGTCAAGGTCGAGCTCGGCGATGGCAATCAAAATGTCCAACTGTCCGACAAGGGCGGCTCGATGGCGATCGTCGATGAAGGTACAACAGGCGAGAAGAATATCAGCGCAGGCGATAGCGGCGATATTCTCATCAACTTATCGACCGACGCCGAAGTCAATATGATCGGCGGAGCTGGCGACGATCTCTTTTACGCATCAGGCGGCGACAACGAAACGATTGATCTGACGGCAGGCGGCGTTAATACCGTCAACGCAGTCAACGGCGCTAACATCAACTTCATCCGCACCGCCGCCAACGCCTTTGCCTCTGCCACTGCCCGATTCATCAACGGAATCCTTGTCACCAAGATTGGACAGACCACCAACAACTTCTTGACAGGCACGACGCGCAACGTTCGCACCCTCCGCTCCGTCGACAACACCAACGCCTTTGCTGACAATTCGACTCTCACTGTCGACAGCACCGCTTCAACTATCGAGGCGCGCTTGACTGACGCCGAGCACGTTGTGCTCAATGCAAGTGAGTACACCGGCGACGCGGTCTTGATCGGCAACGACAACGATAACGTCATCTTCGGCGGCACGGGCGATAACAGCCTCTGGGGCGGCGACAGCGGCGACGATACGTTGTTCGGAGGCACGGGCTCGAACGAGTACATTTACCGGACGGCGCCCCACTTTTTATTGCAAAAAAAATCGGCAACTCCGCGCGGAGCCGCCGTATTATGTCGGATCGAAAAATTATTTGCCGGACTCGAGCAGACCGTAGGCGCCGTCATTGCGCTTGTAAACCACGCAAATTTCCTCCGTATTCGAGTCGCGGAAGACGAAGAAATTGTGATTGAGCAGATTCATCTGCATGATGGCCTCTTGCACGTCCATCGGCTTGACGGAAAATCTTTTCGTCTTGACGACGGGATATTCTTCGCCCGCATCTTCCTGCTCGGGACGGAATTTCGACTCCTCGATGATCTCCGCCTTGAATCCGCCGCTGCGGAACCGCTTTGCAAGTTTCGTCTTCTGCTTATGAATTTGACGCTCGAGCTTCTCAACGACCAGATCGATCGAAGTGTACATGTCGGTGGTGGACTCTTCGCCGCGCAATTGCAGACCCGACGGAACCTCGACAGTCACCTCGACGACGTGCCTGCCCTTGTTGACTTTCAACAGGACGGAAATGTTATCGACGCGATCGAAATATTTAGTGACCTTGCCGACGCGCTTTTCAACGTAATCGCGGAGCGGCTGAGTGATCTCGATGTTCTTGCCCCTGATAGTGAACTCTGCCATATCAAAACAACTCCCTTCGTACAATATCTTGCCTTCGCTAATATTCTTCGCGGCGTCTTAAAATCCTTTCATCGATCCAAAAATTAAAATGTCATGGGGCGGACGATGATGGGGCGCCGCCGTCGCTCCCGCCCACCAATGTCGGCGCCCAACAGAGGACAGCGGTTCCCACCCGCAGATCG
>CALGGP010000264.1 GCA_937915885.1 uncultured Selenomonadales bacterium
AAGCGGGCGCCGCCGACGCGGGTGGGAACCACGGGCTAAGTTGGGCGCCGACCTCAACGGGTGGGGGCGTCGGCGGCGCCCCAAGAAAATTTCGGACGAAAAAAATTTTGGAGCCTCGCGGCTCCTTTTTTATGTAAAAAATATCGGCGAAAGTCCCGGAGTGTAACGCCGTCATAAAATATTTCATAATCACGGTATCATCCGAGGCAACAACGTCAGTGGTTTTTGCCGTCTGATCGGTCAACGCCGACGACAGAGGCTTCCACCCCAACTTCAGCCATTCGACAAAATTGCCTTGCTGCGGAATGGAATCGCCGGTCAAATCGTACAGGTCGGCGAAACCGGCGCGATTGATGGCGGCATTCGGCGTGAGCAGTTGTTTCATCAATTCGTAGTTCTGATTGGGCATTGGTTATTGTCAATCGCGAAAAATGGAAAGCCTTTGCATTGTTTTGCGCAAGCGTAAGGCATCCCACGCAAGATGTTCCGTAATTGAGAGCCCGACCAACTCGACTGCCTGAGACGCCGCGTTTATGGTGTTTGCAACGTCGTCGAGAGACATGCGACCGACTGCGGCAGGAAAGTCTGAAACGCGAGTGTGCGGTTCGGCGGGATAAATCGAACGAAAATCTTCCGGAGTGAGCACGTCCAAATCCTAATGAACGCAAATATATTCGAGGCGCTCATCGTTGATCCAAGAGAGAATTTCGGACGCGCCCTCAATCGCCTTTTCGGGCGACACCGTTCGGATTCCGAGTCTCTTGCAAGCCATATCCATTGGACGCAAATCTTCTTCAATCAAGCCGACATAAATCATACGCTCCGGCGAAATGGGATTTTCAACTTTCGTGACAGGCGAATTCATATTTTGCCCCAAAAGATTCGCGCAGACCATCTCATGCAAGTGCGAAGAACTGTTTGCGTCGGAAATATCGGGGTGCGCGTCAAGCCAAATCATTCCCAGTTTGTTGCCGTAAATGCCGCTCAAATAATCGAACGGGACTTGCGTTACGGCACAATCGCCGCCGAATACGATGATTTTTGCCGGTTTTTTATCCCGCAATATTTTCCATTCCTCAAGCATCTGTTTCATCAAAACGTCGCCGCCATCAACGCCGTCAACTTTCTGCAACGGGCTTGAAAAATTTCTTTCCACGGCGACGGTAACGGAATCGTGATCCGCAGACGGCGGAGCGAGGCATTTCAACATCTCCGCCCCAAAAACATAATCGGGATTAACTCCGCCTTGCCATTGCGGGATTGTCATTCTCAAAGTTTTTTTGTTCATATCCGATGCCTTTCGTTATTCAGCCGTTATCTTTTTAAACTGCGGAGCCGCCACCCATGTCGGGCAACGGCTCCGTTTTTTTCGATAAAAAATGATTGCTGTCAGCAGGCGACATCGTGTTTCACTCTGTCATGCTCCTCGGAACGCTTTGAATCATTCCAAGAATTGAGGTCGCCCGTGAGATACACCGATTGGCGGACTGTTTCTTGCTCCGTAGAGCGAGCGTGTTCAGTCTCTGCACACGGCAAATATTCAACATCATAATCGTAAATGCGCCGCCGATGCTTTTTCAGTCGGCTTCGCACACTTTCTGCAGTTCGATCGTATTTTTCGGCAATATACTCCGCGCACGCCTTCATCGAGCGAAAAAATTTTTCCTCCGAACCGTTTTTAAGCCGAAAAAAATATTTTCGAGCGCCCCAACATTCGTCGACGAGCGATTGAACGCTCACCCGTCGAGCCGCGCCTTTGATCTCGACTTCGATATAATACCGTCCGTCTTCGGCTTTCGACTGTTGAAGCTGTTTTTTGGATTTTACGTTTCGGACGATGCGCCCGCTCCGATCGATCTCATAAAGAAACTGCAACGATTTGATCTTCCGAAAAATTTTGCCCTGCTCAAGATTTGAGTTGCCACTCATCCCTTGATGCCCTCCCGATTATTATTTTACTTCTGCGCCGCGTCGGCGGCACCGGTCGAGAGAACTCCGTCGTCGGACGGATTTACGCTGCTTTGCGGGCATCTCTACCCGTGATTCGTCTGATGCGCTCGAATTTCGGTCCCTGCAATTCGTAATTCACATCGACCGTACCGTCCGCGCAACCGACCACTTCAATTTTTTTGAGCGGCTCCGTCGTCCGCTCCCGTACATAATCCACGTAGTGTTGAGGCTCCGCCTCCGAAATGTCCTCGAGCCCGACGAACACCACTTCAACCCCGTCGACAATCATCATCATCACTCCCTTCAATCGTGTCGATATTCTAGCAGACCGAAGGGCTTTAATCAAACCGCGCCTCAACCGTTGATAGCTTTTTCGATCGATCCGCCGTTATGAGCGCCGAAATGATTTCGTCAATCTCACCGTTGAGTATCGCGTCGATTTTGTGTAACGTGAGACCGATTCGATGATCCGTCACCCGCCCCTGCGGAAAATTATACGTCCGAATCCGTTCCGAGCGATCGCCCGAGCCGACTTGATTTTTTCGATCCGCCGCGATCGCCTCCGACTGCTCGCGTTGAGCCCGATCCAAAATTCGAGCGCGCAAAACTTTCAGCGCCTTCTCTTTATTTTTGAGCTGAGATTTTTCGTCTTGACATTGCACGACGATCCCCGTCGGCAAATGCGTGATCCGAATCGCCGTCTCCGTCCGATTGACGTACTGACCGCCCGCCCCCGACGCGCAATACGTATCGATCCGCAAATCCGACGGATTGATCGCAACGTCGACCTCTTCAGCCTCGGGCAAAACCGCGACGGTGACTGCCGACGTGTGAATGCGCCCGCCCGACTCGGTGACGGGAATGCGCTGAACACGATGCGTGCCGCTCTCGTATTTCAATCGACTGTAGGCGCCCGCGCCTTCGACCGTAAACGAAATTTCTTTGAAGCCGCCGATGTCGGTCGGGCTCGCGTCGACGATATCAGTCCGCCAGCCTTGACGGTCGGCATATCGCGTGTACATGCGAAACAGATCGCCCGCAAACAACGCCGCCTCTTCGCCGCCGACGCCGCCGCGAATCTCGACGATCACATTTTTTTCGTCGTTGGGATCCTTCGGCAGCAGCAGGATCGGAAAAATTTTTTCGAGCTCGTCTCGTTCGCTCCGAAGCTCCGACAAATCGTTGACTATCATCGACCGTAAATCGTCGTCGGCGTCCTCGAGCAACAATTCATCGTCTTCGATCTCCGCGATAATATTTTTATACCGTCGAAACTTCTCAACGATCGGCTCGAGCGACGCGTGCTCCCGATTGATTTTCGTAAAGCGCTCGACGTCGGCGATGATCGACGGGTCGCTCAACATCGACTCCAGCTCCGCATATCGATCCTCGACCGATTGAAGTTTATCGATCAACGGGCGTCACCTCGCGATCGATTGAAGTCAACAGCGTGTGCCAAGCCAACGTCGCGCACTTGACGCGCGCGGGCATCGTCGATATATTTTTGAGCGTCGCCGCCTCGTCGAGCTCCGCCTCCAACAAATTTTCGTCGGTGACTTTGCCCTTGATCATATCGATGAACAATTGCGCGAGGCGTTTAGCGTCGTCGACATCGCGCCCGTTGAGCAGTTCGATCATCATATCGGTCGACGCCTGACTGATTGCGCAACCGGCGCCGTTGAAGGCGGCATCGACGATTTTGCCGTCGGCGATTTTCAACTCGAGCGTGATCTCGTCGCCACAACTCGGATTATGTCCGCGCTCAACGACCGTCGGCTTGTCGATGTGGCGTCGATTTTCGGTCGAGCGACTGTGCTCGGCAATCAGCTCGGTGTAAATTTCTTCAAGGTTCAAGGCGCAGCACCTTCCTGACTTTTTTTCAACGCGGCGATCAAGCGATCAACGCCATCGATCGTGACGACCGTCGGATTTTCGATGTGGCGTCGGTTTTCGGTCGAGCGGGAATGTTCGGCAATCAGCTCGGTGTAAATTTCTTCAAGGTTCAAGGCGCAACACCTTCCTGACTTTTTTCAACGCATCGATCAAGCGGTCAACGTCGTCGGTCGTATTATAAAAATAAAAACTGGCGCGGCACGTCGCGGTTTGATTGAGATATTTCGTCAACGGCTGCGCACAATGATGCCCCGCGCGGATTGCCACGCCCTCGAGATCAAGGATCGTCGACACATCATGCGGGTGCACGCCCTTGACATTGAAAGTGATGATGCCCGTCTTTCGCTCGAGCACGGACGGATCGCAACCGTAAAGCTCGATGAAAGGCAGTTCTCTCAATCGTGGGAGCGCATAATCGATCAGATTTTTTTCGATCCGCTCGATCTCGTCAAAGCCGATTGATTCAATGTAATCGATGGCGGCGGTGAGACCTGCGGCGCCTCCGACGTTTTGAGTGCCCGCCTCGAATTTTTGAGGCAGTTCGGCGTAAGTGGTCGACTGCTCGGTGACGTATTCAATCATGTCTCCGCCCGACAAAAACGGAGGCATTTTTTCAAGCAATTTCGCTCGACCGTAGAGCACTCCGATCCCCATGGGCGCCAACATTTTATGACCGCTGAAGGCAAAAAAATCAGCGTCGAGCGCCTGAACGTCGACGGGAATATGCGGCGTCGATTGAGCGCCGTCGACGACGATGATCGCGCCGACCGAATGAGCCTTATCGGCGATTTTTTTGATGTCGTTTTTCAAGCCGAGTACATTGGAGACGTGAGTGACGGCTACGATTTTCGTCCGCGCGGAAATTTTTTGATCGATGTCGGCGTCGTTGAGAGTGCCGTCGGCGTTGAGATAAATGTAATTGAGCGTGGCGCCGGTCGATTGGGCAACGCGCTGCCACGGGACGAGATTACTGTGATGTTCGCTGATGGTGATTGTGATCTCATCGTCGGCTTCGACGTTGGCAAGCCCGTAGGAGTAAGCGACGAGATTGAGAGATTCGGTCGCGTTTTTGGTAAAGATGATGTTCGAGGGCGCGGGGGCGTTGATGAATTTGGCGACGCGCGCGCGAGCGGACTCGTAAATGTCGGTGGCGCGGATTGAAAGTTGGTAGGCGCCTCGATGGGGATTGGCATTACAACCGCCGTAATATCCGCAAATCGCTCGGACGACGGACTCGGGCTTTTGAGTAGTGGCGCCGTTGTCGAGATAAACTATGGGCTTGCCGTTCATCTTCTGATTGAGAATGGGGAAATCACGCAAAAAATTTCTATCGGACATATATCGAACTCCTTTATTTTTTTCAATGAAAGCGGGCGCCGACGACGCGGGTGGGCAGTACTTCCTCTGTTGGGCGCCGCCGGTGGTGAGCGGGAACGGCGGCGGCGCCCTTTTCAATTTTTCAGCCGACGTTGAATTTTTTCGTCGAGTTCCGCGCGGAGTGTTTCATCGTCAATGCGCTCGAGCACCGGCGCGAACGCCGCCTCAACGATCAGCCGCTCCGCCTGCGCACGATCCAGCCCCCGACTCTCGAGATAAAATAATTTCTCTTCGTCGAGCCGACCGATGCTCACCGCGTGATGCCCGTCAACGTCGTCCTCATGCGACAGCATCAACGGCACCGATCGATTGCGCACGTCATCAGACAGCAAAACGACTTCCTCACTCTCGCGCCCAACCGATCCTTTCGAGCCGCGTTGAAAATCCAGCGTCCCGCGAAAATTTTTCTCCGATCGATCCGTCAACGCCCCGCGCACCTTCATCACCGCGTCCGTCCGTCGACCTATCTGCTTGATCACATAATTTAAATCGATCTTCCGAACGTCCGCTCCGAAATATACGCTTTCGATCTCCGCGCTCGAGTCGTCGCCGTTGAGATCGATCGTCAGCTCGACCGCGGAATCCGCGCTGTTAATATCGATCGCCGTCACTTCCACGCGCGCCTTCGCTCCGACATTTATCTTGATCCGTCGCGCGATCGGATCGTCAGCGTCAATGATCTCGACGACGTGTTGAGTTTCGCCGTCGGCAACATCGATCGTGCGCTCTTCGACGGCGGCATCGGTTTTTATCTCATTCACGCCGAGCCAACGCCACGTCCTCATCGGGATCACACTGAAAATATTTTCTTCCATAATTCATCTCCAACAATTGGCAAGATACTCCGCGTCGTCCATCGTCGACGAGACGATCGCTCGACGGATCGCCTCGCTCATCACGTCCGCCGCCAACGTCCCGACCATATTCACATCGCTTTCGACCGCACCGACCGACGCCGCATAAACCGTATCGCCGTCCGCCAACGTCCCGACGGGAGCTATACATCTTGAATACGCCGCCGTCGCCATCGATGCGATCTTTGTCAGTTGCGTTTTATCGAATTTCCCGTTGGTTATGATCGCTCCGATTGTCGTGTTCGTCCGATCGATCGGCTTGACGTCGAGCCCGTAAAGTTCCGCGCGGGAATCCGAGAATTTTTTTCGATCGGCAGTCAACAGTCCCGCGATCTTTTTGCCGTCGCGATGATCGAAAACATCTCCGAGCGCGTTGACTGAGACAATCGCCGCCACCTTCAAATCGCCGATCGCAACGGCGTACACTCCGAGCCCGCTCTTCATCGATCGAGCCATGCCATGAAGTTTGCCGACGGTGGCTCCCGTGCCCGCGCCGAATGATCCGCTCACGATTTTTTGACGGCGCATCGCATTTTCGCACGCCGCACGACCCATTCCCGCATCGGGACGACGCGTCGAGCCGTAGCCGAGATCAAAAATATCGCTTTGCACGACGATCGGCACGAGCGAAACCTTTGTGTCGTAGCCGATATCATGTTCCTCGAGCCATTGCATGACGCCGTCGGACGCGGCAAGCCCGAAGGCGGAGCCGCCCGCGAGCACGATGGCATTGACGGGCGTCGGATTGGTCGTCGGAGAAATGACGGGCGTCTCGCGCGACGCCGGACCTCCGCCGCTTATGTCGACGCCCACCGGCACGCCCGACGGAAATATCATGACCGTGACGCCTGTTTTTGCCCGATCGTCCTGCGCGTTGCCGACAAACATTCCGTCGATGTCTCGAATATCAATCTCGCGCATCGACGCCGCCTCGACCATCGAACACATCATCAACACTCCGATTAACGCCGACAATATTTTTTTGATCACATTGCGCCCTCCTCGAGTACCTTCCTCAATCCGCGCGTCAATTCGTTCGCCGTCGGCAACGTCACTCGCGGACGTTTTTTGACAATCGGCTCTACACAATCAACCAACAGCCGCCGCGCATATCCATGTCGATCGTTTGACGCATACATGTCTTTGAGTTTCGAGCCGTCCGACAGCCGACTTTGTAACGCTTCCATCGACCGATTTGCCTCGCGCTCGCTCAACAGATAATCGAACGCCACATCTTGCCATTCGCTTTCGATGATTCGTACCATCGCCTTTGCATCGTCTTCGATGAACTCATCGGTCACCGCGCGCGACACTTTACCCGCCGCCGAACTGCCTGCGAACGCTCCGAACAATCCGCCGGCGAGCGCGCCTACCGGTCCGAACACTGCACCAGCCGCCGCGCCTGCCGCCCAACCTCCGACGCCGCCTGCAACTTCCGACGTCGTGTTGACCACATTCTTAAACAGTTGAGCGCCCGAAATCCTGCCGCGAAAGATATTTACGACATCGCCCGCCGACATAACGAGGACGGTCGCCGCGCCGGTAATCGCATTGCCGCGAAGAAGTTTTGATGCGCTTTTCATCGCCGCCGCCCCGTAAATGTTCGTGCCGCTTCGGAAGGCGTTGACGAGGTGAGCCGACGCCCGAGGTCCCATCATCGAAACGAGCGCTTCCGACGAGCCGACGAGCGCCGAGTTCAAGCCCGCTTTCGACAATTGACCGGCAACCACGGCTCCCGCAAACGAAATGCCGCCGACTTGCAAACCGGCTCGAACAGAATTATCAAGAGCCTCGTCAAAATTTTTGCCCTGCCACGTCGAAACCGCAAATGTTATCGCCGTCGAGACGCCGCCCGCATAAAAGCCGGTGATCAATCCGTTCGCCGCGTCATACGTCAGCGACTCGACCGTGCCGAACTTCGTAATGTTCTTCGCCTGCTCGTAAGTGATATTGCCCTTGCGAATGATGTCTTCGGCGCGCTTGACGCCGCGCACCTGCCCCTTGTCGATCCGATCCTGCATCGCACGGACGGCGTCGTCGTATTTGTCGGAGGGAACTTCGATCTGCATCGGCGAGCCGTCGGCGTTGTAATATCGAAAGTTGCCGTCGCGGAAGCACTCACGGACGCATTTTGCGCCCGAGCTGCAGTACTTACTCTGAATGTTGACGCCGTTGACGATGCGATCGGCGCCGTCTTTGGCGTTGTCGTCGCCGACGATGCGGGCGTCTTTACCGGTCAACCGATCGTAAAGGTCGTTGGCGCGTTCGGCGGCGAAACCATGTCCGCGCGCCCCTTGAAATTTCTCCTCAAAATAATTGTTGACGGTGTTCAATTGCATGCCGTTGATGATGCCGGACATCGACGCGGAATTTCTCGAGCGATTAAATTGAATGCCGCAACCGTTTCGATCGAAGCTGATGTAGCCTATAATCAGTTCTGAGACAAATTTCATGTTGACCGATTTATAAGTTATCAAGTAACAAACATCATCGATCGCTCGGATTGCATTGCCATTCTTCTCTATTCGTTTTTTGATGGCATCAAGCAACTCCGGTGTTTCTAAAACATTTATAGTATCCTCATATATCGATCTAATCATCGGTTCATATATCGTTCGAGCTTCATTTTTAAGAAAATCGACAGCTTTTATCATTGCGCCGGCGGCGACTTTCTTTTCGTTTTCGACTGAACCGGGCGTGTAATCGGACAGATTCACATCGTCCCCTCCAATTCGAGATTGATCAGATTATTCATCTCGACGGCGTATTCGAGCGGCAACTCCTTTGCGATCGGCTCGACAAATCCTCTGACGATCATCGCTCGAGCCTCGTTATCGTCAATCCCGCGCGCCATCAAATAATATATCGCGTCTTCGCTGATCCGACCGATTTTCGCCTCATGTCCGATATCCGCGTCGCCGCACTCAACGTCCATCACCGGCAGCGTATCTGATCTCGACTCGTCGTCCAACATCAGCGATTCGCAGTTCACCGAGCACTTTGCATGCGGCGCTTTCTTCGTCACCTTCACTGCCGACCGATACGTCGCCGCTCCGCCCGATTTTGATATCGTCCGCGTGTTGATGTTCGCTGAAGTATTCGGCGCCGCGTGAATTACACTCGCGCCGGTGTCGAGCGATTGCCCCTTCGACGCGAACGTGACGCCCGTAAATTCGCATCGCGCGCCTTCGCCGTGCAACACCGAGCACGGATATAACATCGACACGTGCGATCCGAACGAGCCGCTCACCCATTCGATCAGTCCGCCGCGCTCAACCAACGCCCGCTTCGTGTTGAGATTCATCATGTTTCGTGACCAATTTTCGATCGTCGAATATCTCAATCGCGCGCCTTCCTTGACGAACAGCTCAACACAGCCCGCATGCAAATTCGTCACGTTGTACTTCGGCGCTGAGCAGCCCTCGATGAAATGCAAACTTGCCTCGGGCTCGACGATGATCAACGTGTGCTCGAATTGCCCCGCGCCCGCCGCGTTCAATCGAAAATATGATTGCAACGGGATTTTGACTTGCACTCCGCGCGGAACGTAGACGAACGAGCCGCCCGACCACACCGCCCCATGCAACGCCGCAAATTTATGATCCTTCGGCGGGACGAGCGTCATGAAATATTCTCGGACGATGTCCTCGTGATCGCGGAGCGCCGACTCCATGTCGGTGTAAACGACGCCGTCATCGATCAACGATTGTTGGACGTTGTGATAGACGACTTCCGAATCGTATTGAGCGCCCACGCCCGCCAACGATTTTTTCTCCGCCTCGGGAATCCCCAATCGATCGAAAGTATTTCTGATGTCCTCGGGCAATTGATCCCAACTGTCGACCGGCGCCGCGTCCGGCTTGACGTAAGTCACGATCCGATCCATGTCGAGCGCCGAAATATCCGGTCCCCACGTCGGCAGCTCGAGCGAATGATACACCTCGAGCGACTTCAATCTAAAATCCAACATCCAATCGGGATCGTTTTTCCGCGCGGATATGTCCCGAATAATTTCTTCCGTCAAGCCCGCGCTCGACTTGTACACCGAGCGATCGGCGTCCTTGATATCGTAGAGAGTTCTTTCAATGTCTTCGACGTAAGTTTTTTTCTTGTCCATAATTTTTTCCTGCTCGATTTTTTTTTGCGTCGCCACCGCCCCACCCGCCCGCCCGCGTTGGCGGCGCTTTAAAAAGTACGGGCGCCGTCGGCACGATTAGGAGTCGCGACCTCGGTCGTGCGCCGCGCTTCGGATAATTTTGCCGGTAAAGGCGTGCGCCGTCGGCACGGTTAGGAATTACGACCTCAGTCTGGCGCGTCGCTTCGGATAATTTTGCCGGTAAAGTACGGGCGCCGTCGGCACGGTTAGGAATCGCGACCTCGGTCGTGCGCCGCACTTCGGATAATTTTGCCGGTAAAGGCGTGCGCCGTCGGCACGGGTGGGAACTGCGATCTCGGTCATGCGCGCCACTTCGGATAATATTTTCGGTAAAGCACGGGCGCCGACGGCACGGGTGGGAATAGCTGTCAAAAGTTGGGCGCCATGCTCGGTGGGCGGGAGTGCCGTCGGCGCCCCAAATAAATTTCGGGTTGGCGAGATTTATTCTTCCGAGAACGCGCCGAAGCCTTTATCCAAAACCTGTTCTATGAGATCGGCGCCTCCGTCTTTGACGATCCGACCGTCGAGCAAAACATGCACCCGATCGACCGTCAACGACTTCAGTATTTGAGTGTTGTGCGTGATGATCACGCAGGAATTATTCTCGTCATGAAATTTCGCCACGCCGTCCGACACGATCTGCACCGCGTCAACGTCCAGCCCCGAATCCGTCTCGTCGAGCAACGCCAACTTCGGATTGAGCATCAGCAGTTGTAAAATCTCACTCCGTTTTTTCTCGCCGCCACTGAATCCGACGTTCATATATCGCTTCGCATACGACTGATCCATTTTCAATTCTTCCATCGTCGAGCGCAACCGCTTGCGAAACTCCAAAAATTTTATTTTGCCGCCGCTCACCGCCTGCATCGACGTGCGGATCATATTTTCGACCGTGATCCCCGGGATTTCTTCCGGCGCTTGAAACGACAAAAATATTCCGCGCCGCGCTCGTTCATACGTTTTGAGCTCCAACAAATTTTCGCCGTCGAATGTGATCGAGCCGCCCGTGACTTCGTACTTCGGATGCCCCATGATCACATTCATCAGCGTCGACTTGCCGCCGCCGTTGGGACCGAGGATCACATGCACTTCGCCGCGCCCGATTTTTAAGTCGATCCCGCGCAATATCTCTCGCCCGTCCGCCGACGCGCGCAAATTTTTTATTTCGAGCAAGTATCTCACTTCCAATTCAAAATTCAACTTGCATTAGTTTAACCAATGCTGTATAAAACTGTCAAGAAATCAATGCTAATTTGGCATGGGCGATCACGTTCGGGACGGTGAGCATATGAATTGTACCAAGGGCTACAAATTTCGGATGTATCCGACGAGCGAACAACAAACGCAGATCAAAAAAACGTTGGGCGCAACTCGCTACGTCTACAATTTGTTTCTCGCTTATCGACAAAGTCTCTATGAGTTACAGCAGAAATCAGTCAGCATGTACGACACATTCAAACTGTTGACGCTACTGAAAAATGCTGAACCGAATCGAGCATGGCTGAAACAAATCGATAGCAAAGCTCTGCAATTGAGCCTCAACAATTTGGATCGATCTTACAGAAATTTTTTTGCGAAGCGATCTAAATATCCGCGATTTAAGAGCCGACATCATCATCGACAGACGTATTCGACCGACATCAACGTCAGCATTATCGGCGACAGAATAAAACTGCCGAAACTTGGGCTCGTTAAATTCGTCCGATCGCGCAAGTTGATTGCCGGTCGCATCATCAAAGCGACTGTCACGCATACCGCCTCCGACAAATATTTCGTGTCAATCGTGGTGAAAGGCGAAGAATGCAGGCTCCCAAACGACGGCGGAGAGATCGGAATCGATGTCGGAATCAAATCATTCTGCACAGACATTTTCGGTCGCGTCGTCGACAATCCGCGTCCGCTCAAAAAATTATCGAAGAGGCTCAAAACTGAACAGTGTCGCCTGTCGAAAAAACAACGCGGCAGCCGCAATCGTGAGAAGCAACGAATCAAATTGGCTCGAGTGCACGAGCGCATTGCTGACATTCGCCTCGACTTTCTACATAAATTGACGACGAAACTGTGTCGCGAGAACCAAACGATTGCAGTTGAGTCATTGAATATTGTCGGCATGTTGAAGAATCACAAATTGGCGGGTGCGATAAGCGACACGAGTTGGGGCGAGTTTTTCCGACAGTTGGATTACAAGTCGAGGCGATACGGTTGCACGGTGTTGAAAGTGCCGACAGCATATCCGTCGAGTCAGACGTGCATATTTTGGCTAAAGCACGATCATAATACCGTGGGGCACACGGAAATAAACGCTTGAGGAGAGGGCATAAGACGCAACCACGGCGCAATCCTCATTGAATCAAGAATCCTCACGACGTGGGGAGTGCCAAATTGTCAACAAAAATAATGGGGGCAGCTCATGCATCAATACATTGCCTTCGTCGGCGACTTCCCCATCCGATCCTACGGCGTGGTGTTGTCGCTGTCGATCATTTTGTCGACCGGCGTCGGATATTTCTTTGCGAAGGTCGACGGACGCGGCTACGAAAAATATCTCGTCGATATCGGAATGATCGGCGGCTTCTTCGGATTGCTCGGCGCCCGATTGTGGCACGTATTTTTTTTCGACTGGAATTATTACCGACATCATCTCGACGAAATTCTAAACGTCTGGCAAGGCGGCATGGCCGTTCAGGGCGGCGTGCTGCTCGGAGTGATCGCCGGAATGATCTACGCGCGCTCAAAAAAATTGGACGTGATCCATCTGGCAGATGTACTCGCGCCGGCGATCGTGCTTGGTCAAGCGCTCGGACGGTGCGCAAATTTATTGAACGGTGACGCATTCGGAGCGCCTACGGGCTCGGATTTCGGATTGCTTTATCCGCTTGGGACGCTCGCTCGAAAAACTTACGGCGATCAACCGCTGTGGCCCGCCGAAGTTTGGGAGTGCCAACTCGACATCGTGATCTTCGCGCTCCTTTTAATATTCCGCTCGACGAATTACGTCAAAGGACAATGCCTCGCGCTCTACGTTATACTCTATTCGTCGGCGCGCTTCGTGCTGGAATTTTTCCGCGGCGATTACACGGCGCCGGTGCTCGGATTTTTGAAGTCGGCGCAATTGACGAGCGTTGTTACATTTTCGATCGCCGCGATCATTTTCTTCGCGCTTAAGATAAGAAGTCGACGCTGACGATCTGATGTGCTACAATTCGATTGAAGGAGTGATATCGATGAAAATCTGGACATTTTGGGAGCCGCCCGACAAGATGCCGGTGTATATTCGGCTGTGCATGGAGACGTGGAAAAAATTTTTGCCCGACGCGGAAGTGATCTCCGTCAATCTCTCCAACTTGGACGACTACGTTGACATGAGCGAGTACAAAGAAAATCTCCTCGATGGAATGAACGGCATCGACACAGGGGGGGGGGCCGCTGTATCGCTATAAATGGCCTCACGTGGGCGACGCAATCCGCGCGGAGCTCCTCAAAAAATACGGCGGCATTTGGTTTGATTGCGATACCGTTGTGCTCAACAGCAGGGCGGCGGATTATTTTTCCGACGACAAGCACGAGGTGATCATGTTCGGCACTCCCGACAAACGGGAGGCTCGTATTTGTAACATCGCCGCCGTCCCCAACGCCCGCCTGATGAGATTTTGGTCGGAGGCGGCTCGTCTGAAGGTCAACAATTTCAATCCAATAAAAAAAGATTTTTGGTCGTATCTCGGTAACAGCATCGTCGATCCCTACATCAAGGCGTTCGATGAGGAAATTCTGATTCATGACATGAGACCGCAGATGCCCGAGCTCAAGTTCGCGAAGAATGCTCCCGAGGGGTATTTCGATTTTTATTTTTTTAAGAGATTGCATCTGAAGGATATTTCATCGGATATGATGTTGCTGCATAATTCTTGGACGCACGATGTGATCAAGAATGCAGATTTCGAGCAGTTGATCCGCTTCGATTGCACGCTCGTCAATGTTCTCGTCGAGGCGCTCGAAATCGATCGGTCGCACATCAGAGAATTTTTCTTTTTCATGAAGGAATAAATTTTTCGTAGAGCCTCGGGCGCGCGTCGCCCGTTTTTTATTTTTAGTTTGATGAAATGAAAATGTATGTTATAATGCCGTCGAAAAATTTTTCATCGGAAGTGAATGCCCATGTTCGGAATCGGAGCCGGAGAATTTATTTTGATACTCGTCGTCGGATTGATCGTCTTCGGTCCGTCGAAATTGCCCGAAGTCGGTCGCTCACTCGGCAAGGCGATCAGAGAATTTCGTAAGGCGCAAGCCGTTCTCTCCAACGCGCTCGCCGATACCGAAGCTCAGATCACTTCGGCGACGCCTCCACAAAAAAATCCCCCCGTCGAAAATAAAACCGCCGAGCCGCCCTGCGCCACCGTCAATGACGTCAACGCGATGATCAACGCAAACCCCATCAATACCGTCGGCAACATCAAAATCAGTACCGCCCCCGCCGAGCTGCCCGTCGAAAAAATTAATTTGTCCAAGACCGACGCCGTAAAGGAGTCTTGACATGAAAAAATTTTTGTCAATCGCATTGCTGCTGATGATGACGTCGTCGGCGTCGGCTATGACTTTGCGCGAAGCCGCCGCTATCGCCGTCGCCAACAATCCCGACCTCCAACGCACCGAACGCGCACTCGAGATCGCCCGTCAGGACGTAAAAATTGCTCAGGGGCAAAAGGGCGTTTCGATCTCCATCAGCGGCTCCGCCAACGCCGATAAGACTGAAGGCGTCGACGCCTCCGAATCCGTCTCGTCGCGCATCAGCGGCTCGATCCCGCTTTACTCCGGTCGTCGGCTCGAGTCCGCAATCGAATCCGCGCGGATCGGCGTCGATATCGCTCAGCTCACGTTCGATCAGTCCGTCGACGACCTCATCTATCAGGTGACGACCGCTTACGTCAACGCCCTCGAAAATCGCGCCACCGTCGCCGTCGACATCAAAACCCGCGATAATCTCATCGAACACGAAAAAAATATTGAGGCGCTTTATAATGCCGGCGCCAAGGCGAAAATCGATTGGCTCCGCGCCACCGTCGAGACCGCCAACGCCGAGCATGACGTTGTTCGTTCGCAAGCCGCCTACGAAGTCAGTCTCACGCAACTTGCCACGCTCCTTTCGCTCGACGCCATTTCCAACATCGACGTCGAAGATTTTTTCATCGACATCACGCTTGACGATATCGGATATTATCTCAACGTCGCCGAGCAAAATCGCCTCGACCTCAAAGCTGACGTGTTGAAGATCGAGCAGGGCGAAGTTCAGGTGACGTCCGCCAAGTCCGGTTGGCTCCCCGAAGTCAGTGCCAGCGCGGGGACGGGATTTTCCGCCCGATCCAATAAATGGGATCCGACTTCGGACGCGTCGGCGGGCTTGAGCGCGTCGTGGAATATTTTCGACAGCAAAGTCACTCGGGCGCGCGTCGACGAGGCTCAAATCGAAGTCGAGCGCTTGAAACTTGCAATGCAATCCGATATCGAGGGCGTCAGAGAGGATGTCGTGACGGCTCATAAAAATTTGCGCTCGGCGCTCGTAAGATTGTCGACCGCTCAAAAATCCGTCGATCTCGCCGAAGAGGAACGCTACATCGCGACGGAACGATATCGCGCGGGCGAAGGCATTTTGCTTGACGTGCTCGACGCGGAAGTGGCGCTGTCGACGGCGAAAAAAAATTACGTCAGCGCCAAGTATGATGTGATCCGATATCGATTCCAATTGGCGCACGCCGTCGGCAACACCCTCAACCGTTAAGAGATTTTATTTAGGGCGCCGCCGACGCTCCCACCCGTTGAGCTCGGCGCCCAACCAAGGACAGCATGCCCACCCCGCGTCGGCGTCGCCAAATTTATGCGGGGCGCCAATGAGGCAGTCGGACGCCGCGAAAAATTTTATCGCTCATCCCCCTGTCGAAGGCTATCAACCTTTTACTTATTGCAGGAATTGAAAGCGGGAGCGCCGCCGACGCGGGTGGGAACCACGGGCTCTGTCGGGCGCCAACCTTCGGGGGCGGGAGCGTCGGTGGCGCCCTTAAAAGATTTTCCCGCCCCATTCTTTAATCGTTGTACTTAGGAGTTTTAAATGAGCATTCCAACCGGTCACGGACTCCATCACATCGAGGCGCTCGTTTTTTGCATCGCCTCCGTCGGAGTTCTGCTTTTCAAACAGCGCTCCGCCTTCAACGCCAATAAACTTTATCGCATCTTCTCGAGAGTGCTCGCCGCGCAATTGGCGTTCTTCGTTTTGATGCTCGCCTACGTGCTCGTCGACCCCGCCGCCTTCAACGTGATCATCATCATCGTGATCCACGCGGCGGTGCTCGCCGATCTCTTCGTCTACATTCACTACACCGATCGGCTCATGCACGAACGCAACGCCGCACTCGAAGCCGAAAAGGAAGCCGCGACCGCTCAGAGCAAAGCCAAGACGATGTTCCTCTCGAACATGTCTCACGACATCAGAACGCCGATGAACGCCATTATCGGCTTTACGAATCTGGCGCTGATGGACGTGACGAACACCGTCAAGGTGCAACAATATCTCGGCAAAATCCAAGCGTCGAGCAGTCACCTGCTCAGTCTGATCAATGACGTGCTCGAGATGAGTCGGATCGAAAGCGGCAAGATCGAGCTCGACGAGACGCGTTGCTCACTGCCGGACATCCTCCACGATCTCAACACGATGATCATCGGGCAGGTCGAGGCGAAGCAACAGGAACTGTTCATGGACGCGATGAACGTCAAGCACGAAAATATTTTTTGCGACAAACTTCGATTGAATCAGGTGCTGTTAAATCTGTTGAGCAACGCCGTCAAATACACGCCGAGCGGCGGGCAAATTTCCGTGCGCGTGATCGAGGTCGACGGCGCGCCCGAAGGACAGGCGTCGTATGTGATCAGCGTCAAGGACAACGGGATCGGCATGGCGCCGGAGTTCGCGGCGAAAGTGTTTGAGGCATTCGAGCGGGAGCGGACGTCGACGACGAGCGGCATTCAAGGGACGGGTCTCGGGATGGCGATCACGAAAAAAATTATTGAGCTGATGGGCGGGACGATCGAAGTCGAAACGGCGCCGGGCGAAGGCACGGAATTTAAAGTGCGCGTGACGTTCCGAGTGCAGGAAGGCAAGGGCGCCGACATAAAAATAGCGTCGCCGGGCGAATTTCATGCGCTGGTGGTCGACGACGACTTCAACGTTTGCGACTCGACGACAAAAATGTTGGCAGAAATGGGGCTCCGCGCGGAGTGGACGTTGTCGGGGAAGGAAGCCGTCCTGCGCGCGCGACAGGCGCTCGAGCTCAACGATCAATTTGATCTGTTTATAATCGATTGGCGATTGCGCGATCTCAACGGGATCGAAACGGCTCGACAAATCCGCGCGTCGGTCGATAAGAGCATTCCGATCCTGTTGATGACGGCGTATGATTGGCCGACAATTCGCGACGAGGCGATCGATGCGGGCGTCAACGGATTTTGCAACAAGCCGCTGTTCACCTCGGAGCTGCACAACATCTTGAAAAAAGTTTTAAAGGTGACGGCGCTGCCCGACATGAAGAGCGATCAATCGAAGGACGCGGTGAATTTCAAGGGCAAGCGGCTGCTGTTGGTCGACGATATTGACGTGAATCGTGAGATCGCGATAATGCTGCTCGAGACGAACGGATTCATCGTCGAGGAAGCGACGGACGGCGACGAGGCGGTCGAAATGGTGTCGAAGTCGGAGCCCGGATATTACGACGCGGTGCTGATGGATATACAAATGCCGACGATGAACGGCTACGAGGCGTCGAAGGCAATCCGCGCGCTCGAGGACAAAAAATTGGCGTCGGTGCCGATAATCGCGATGACCGCCAACGCCTTCGACGAGGACAAACAGGCGGCGTTCGACGCGGGGATGAACGATCACGTGGCGAAGCCAATCGAGATCGAACAATTATTGGTGGCGTTGAAGAAAGTTTTGAAGTGAGGGCGTCGACTGATGAAGTTCAAAATTTTTTTGGTGCTGATTTTAATAGCGGCGTTGGCGGGCGGATATTACTATTACGATCAACAAAAACAAGCGGCGGAAGTCGTCACGTATGACACGGCGCCGGTCGAGCGAATGGATTTGGTAAAAACGGTGTCGGCGACGGGGACGGTGCAGCCGCGAGACTCCGTCGAGGTGTCGTCGAAAATCACGGCGCGCATCAAAGAGGTGCTCGTCGAAGAAAATGATGAAGTGCGCGCGGGGCAGACGGTGGCGATTCTCGACGGTAAAGATTTTGAGGCGAAACGGGATCAAGCGCGGTTCCGATTGACGAACGCGGAACAAAAATTGACGCGGATAAAGCGGTTATATGATATCGGAGCTAAATCGCGAGAGGAGCTCGAGGACGCGGAGTATGAATATGACACGGCAAAATCTTTGCTCGAGGAGACGGAGTCGGACGTGGCGGAGACTGTGATCGTGGCGCCGATGGACGGAGTTGTAGTGGGCGAACCGAAAACGGCGGGCTCGATGGCGACGCAAGGCTCTGACAATCCGACGGTGATCATGCGAATAGCGGATTTGAGCGAAAAACAAATCAAGGCGAAGGTGGACGAGACGGATATCGGCTCGGTGCGGGTGGACGAGGCGGCGACGTTCACGGTCGATGCATACCCCGAAGAAAAATTCGACGCGTACGTCACGAAAATTTCTCAGACGGACACGGCAAATTCTTGGGACGTGGACAAATCGTCGTCGTCAACGTCGTCGAACTCGGTGATATATTATTACGTGACGTTGTCGGCGCCCGATCCGAACAATAAATTATTGCCGGCGATGACGGCGCGGCTGGATATAATTGTCGGCGAAGTGAAAAATGCGTTGTGCGTTCCGATCGCGGCGTTGAAGACGGACAATCAAGGCTCGTACGTCGAGAAGATTACTCACGACGACAAAACGAAGTCGGACGTGGCGGAACGGGTTTACGTGTCGGCGGGGCTATACGGCGAAGAATATGTAGAGATTGCAGTCGAAAAAGGATCGTTGCTCGACGGCGACGAAGTGTCGGTAAGCTATGAGGCGGAGGCGAAAAAAGCGTCGCAGGCGTCTCAACGTCGCATGGGACCGGGCGGACCGCCGATGTAATTAGGAATTAGGAATGTGGAATTGGGGCGACGATTTATGGGCGCCGCCAACGCTCCCGCCCCCGAATGGCGGCGCCCAACAGGGATCGTGGTTCCCACCCGCGTCGGCGGCGCCCGATCTCGTTTTCGAGGCACCAACCCGCGTCGATGGCGCCCAACCGAGGACAGAGGTTCCCACCCGCGTCGGCGGCGCCCGCCCGTTTTCGCGGCACACAACCTGAGTCGGCGGCGCCCGTCCTTTTTCGTGATACACAACCCGCGTTGTCGGCGCTCGACTTCAGATCGAAAGGCGCCGCACACCGCGTGGGCGGGTGGCTGGGGGCGGTGGGCGGCGCTAAAAAAAAGCCGGCGGCAGCCCTTCAAACCCCCGCAGGGCTCATCAGCGGGTGGGCGGGAGAAATAATATGCGATTAGAGATCAAGATCAGTTATTTTTCGTTGATAAAATTCGCCGCGCCGACCGTCGCGATGTTCGTCCTGATGAACGTCTACTTCATCATCGATGGGATTTTCGTCAGCCGAGCCGTCGGCACCAACGCGCTCGCCGCCGTCAATCTCGTCATGCCCGTACTCGGCATCACCTTTGCGCTCGCCGCCATGCTATCCACCGGAGGCAACGCTTTCGTCGCTCGACAGCTCGGCGAACGCAATCTCCTCGACGCACGACAAAATTTTTCTCTCATCGTCGCGTCAACTTTCGTCGGCAGCACCGTACTTGCGATCCTCTGTATGATTTTCCTACGACCGCTCCTTTCGATTCTCGGCACCGACGAGCAACTCTTTGAACTCTGTCGCGTCTACTCGATCCCGCTGTTGATCAGCGTCCCGTTCGTCATGGGCGGCATGGTCGTCGATAATTTTTTCGTCGTCGAGGGTCGCCCCGAGTTGTCTCTGCTGTCGTCGACCATCGGCGGCGTCATCAATCTTGTGCTCGATTATATTTTTTTGTTCGAGATGGGCATGGGGATCGAGGGCGCGGCAATCGCGACGGCGATCGGCTACACTTTGTCGGCGGTCGTCGGATTGGTTTATTTCGGCGTCCGACGGCGCGGCACTCTTTACTTCGTCCGACCGATCATGCGTCCGCGCGTAATTTTTAAGGCGATGTCGAACGGCATCTCCGAACTCGTTACCGCGCTTTCGATGAGCGTTGTGACGATCGTGCTCAACAATACGATGATCATGCTCGCGGGCGGCACGGGCGTGGCGGCGATGTCGATCGCAATGTACGTCGAAGAATTATTGTTGGCGATTTATCTCGGATATTCCGAAGGCATTGCGCCGCTGACCAGTTTCAATCAGGGCGAGGGAAATTTTGACAAGCTCCGACGGATTTATCGATGCAGTTTAAAAATCATAGCGGTCGCCGCCGTCTCGACGTTCGTGTTGAGCCTCATCGTCGCCGATCCGCTCGTCCGCTTGTTCGTCGACGAGTACTCGCCGGTTCATCTGATCGCCGTGCACGGATTTAAAATTTTCGCGGCGTCGTTCCTGTTCGCGGGCGTCAACGTGTTTGCGTCGTCGATGTTCACCGCGCTCAACGACGGGCGCACGTCGGCAATCCTGTCATTCTGCCACACGATAGTTTTTTTGTTGGGAATGCTGATAATCTTGCCGCGGATTTTGGGCGTCGACGGGGTTTGGTTGGCGAGTCCGGCGGCGGAATTTTTATCGGCGTTGATGTCATTTTACGTTTTTCGACGAATGAGGAGGCAATATCACTATGATTGACAAGATCGAGCGCAATCGGAAAAACATTGAACGGTTTAGCGATTGCATCAACACGAATGATCGGGCGCTTGCCGAAGAGTTGATCGCTCCGACGGCGGAGTTTGCGAGTCTGATCTCGAAAGAAAAACTTTACGGCGGCGCGGGCTATTTGTCGGTGGTCGAATTTATGAGGCGGAGTTTTTCCGACATACATTGGGAGATAGTCGACACGGCGATTGAGGCGGATAAAGTTGCGGTGAGTTGGATATGCTCCGGTACGCACGACGGCGAGTTCATGGGCGCGGCGCCGACGGGAAAAAAATTTGCCTTCAGCTGCATGAATTTCTATTACTTCAATGATGAGGGAAAAATCATCAACGACGTTGCGGCGAAAGGCTTGATCGGATTGCTCGAGGATTTAGGGATGGCGGGCGCGCCTCAATCGGATTGATCGGAGGAAAAATTTTTGGACGCAAGGTTGAGATCAATCGCGGAGTTCGTTCCGCGCGGCAGTCGAGTTGCAGACATCGGGACGGATCATGCGCAATTGGCGATCGAATTGATCAAAAGCGGGCGGGCGTCAAAAGTGATCGCGGCGGATAAAAACGAGGGACCGTTGGACGCGGCTCGAAAAAATATTTCCGACGCGGGGCTCGACGATCGGATCGAGACGCGGCTCGGCGACGGATTAAAAATTCTCCGCGCGGACGAAGTTGATGTGATCTGCATAGCGGGCATGGGCGGGGCGCTGATTGCGGAAATATTATCGGCGGGAGTGCCTTTGTCGGTGGAGCGATTGATCCTTCAACCGATGAATGTTGGAGATCGATTGCGTCAATGGCTCGAGCTCAACGGTTGGCTCGTGATCGACGAGGATTTGTCGGAAGTCGGCGGGATCGTCTACGAAATAATTTCGGCGGGACGCGCGGATCGATCGACGGCGGTTGAAAAAACAAAGCGATCAAAATCGCCGTTGCTGAAAAAATTGACGGTGGCTCGGCTCGAGAAATTGAAGAAGATCGCGGCGTCGATGGAACGGAGCACGGACGCGGTTCGGAGTGAAAAATATTTACGGCTCCGCGCGGAGATTATGTCTTACGAGACTAGTCTAATCTGAAAGGGGCGCCGCCGCCGCTCCCACCCATCGAGCCGGCGCCCCAATATTGACAGAGGTTCCCACCCCGCGTCGTCGGCGCCGATCTTTTCATCAGCATTGAAACTGCCATGGGCGAGAGAAAAAATTTTTTTCAAACTCCGACGGGATTAAAGGGCGTAGCCATTATAAGATCGGAAGAGCACACGTCTGAACTCCAG
>CALGGP010000265.1 GCA_937915885.1 uncultured Selenomonadales bacterium
TTTTCGACGATTATATCACGCTCGGGCGCAAAAAAAAATGCCTCCGTCGAGGCGATAACATTTCATTCGTCGAGCGCGTCAATCACGCCGTTTTTGACGAGATAAGTATAAATTCCGCCGGCGTCGTTGGAGTCGGTCACGTCTCGGACGATTTTTTTGATCGGCTCGGGCGCATTGCCCATCGCCACGCCACGCCCGACGTATTTGAACATCTCGATATCATTGTAATTGTCGCCAAAGCCGAGCGCGTCCTCGGAGGCGAAGCCGTAGTGCTCGAGCATAACTTTGATGCCCGTCGCCTTCGACACGCTTTTATCCATAATCTCGAGCAGAATATCGGACGAGCGCACGACGTTCAACTCGGGGAACATCCTGCTCAACTCGCGCTCCATCTCTTCGCAATCGGCGGGCTCGCTCATCGTCAAAATTTTATTCGGCAGCATTCCGATCTCGAGCAGTTCATTGAAGTCGGCATTGACGGCGGCGGCGCTCGTAATGCGCTCTTCGCGTTTGACGCGTTTATCTTTGACATCGCGCACGAACCAACGGCGCCCGCTGTAATAATTGATCGTGACTTGCGACCAACGTTGATCGATGGCGTTGATGATCGCCGTCGCGAGTCGCGCCTCGATCGTTTTCGAGTAAAGAATTTCCTCCGATTCCGTCAGTACCAGCCCGCCGCTGTAACTGATGATCGGAATTTTGATCCCGAGCTTGTCGGTGATCGGATAAATCGCCTCGGGCATGCGCGCGGAGACGAGCACGAACGGAATGTTTTGATTGAGCAGCCGATTGACGGCGTATTCGGTTTTGTCGGTGACGCGGTGATCGGTTGTCAAAAAAGTGCCGTCGATGTCGGAGAACACGATTTTTACATTCATGAGGGAGCCTCCCGTTTAATCTGATTGCCAAATTTGATCGCCGATCACATCGATGCAAGAAATTTTGCCGCGCGGCAGGAAGGAGCCGGTGTCGATGATGGTGATGCGATTGTCGAGGCGGAGCGGATAATAGCGGTCGGGCATGAGATAAGGCGTGGGCGTGTGACCGCAAATGATTTGCGCCGAGCCGGTGTAATTGTTATAGAACTCGGTGCGAATCCACAGCAGTGATTCTTCGGATTGCTTTTCGAGCGGGACGCCCGGCTGAAGACCGGCGTGGACGAAAATATATTCCTTGCCGTCGATGAACATTTGATGGTACATCGGGCGATTTTTGATGAAGTCGAGGCAACGTTGAAGAGCATCGGGCTCGCGTTGCAACCAAATATCGAGTTCGCGCTTGGTGAGGGAGCCGCCGTTGGGCAGCCAGATCGAGCCTTCGGAGCCGCCGAGCAGATAATAATAGAGCATCATCTGCTCGTGATTGCCGCGCAGGGCGATCACATTGGGCTTTTCGGACATCTCGATTGCCCAGCGGAGGCAGCGCATGTTTTCGTCGCCGCGATCGATGTAATCACCGAGGAGGATCAAAAAATCCTGCGTCGGATCGAAATTAACTTTGTGGATCAGTTTAAGCAATCGAAAAAAATTGCCGTGGATATCTCCGATTGCAAGCACTCGACGATATTTCATGGAGCTCACCCCGCTAATTATTGTAGCATAAATTTGTCGTCGATGTAAAATGATTTTCGAGATCAAAAAAACCGCCTTCAGCGGATATTGTTTCGACAGTCGACCACCGACAATAGAATTGGTGCTCGCTGAGGGACTTGAACCCCCGACATCTTCCATGTGACGGAAGCGCTCTACCAACTGGGCTAAGCGAGCAGGATGGTGGGGCTGACAGAACTCGAATCTGTGACCTCCTCGATGTCAACGAGGCACTCTAACCAACTGAGCTACAACCCCAAGGTTCCCGTTTGAGCTTCAACCTTCAAACAAGGCGTATTATAGCCGCTAAAATCTTTCCTGTCAAGCAAAATTTTTAAATTGTAATTTCCGCGCGATTGAATTATACTTGTGGCGGTAAGGAGGTCTGCAACTTGAACATTGTCGAAGTCGAAAAGCTGAAAGTCGGCATGGTGCTTTCGCGAACCGTCACCGATTCCAAGTTCGTCGTGATTCTGTCGGAAAATACCGTGCTGAATGATAAACATATCGCCGCGCTCAAAGCCGCGCAAATTCCCGCCGTGTACATCAAGGACGAGTACGAGCTGAGCAAACTTTTCCAGCAATTTTCGTCAATCACGCGCAAGGATACTTCGTTCACCAACAAATTCGAGCACGTCGCCAAATTCGCCACCAGAGTTTTCGACGAAATTAAGGAGGGCGGCGAAATTAAACACGCCGTAGTTTTGCTCACGACGAAAATCATGCCCATGGTCGACGA
>CALGGP010000266.1 GCA_937915885.1 uncultured Selenomonadales bacterium
ATAATATTTTCCGTCGCGCAAAAGGTAAACGTCAACTCTTCTCATATAAGGATCAACAATCCAATATTCCTTGACGCCATTTTTTTCGTAAATATCTTTTTTTAACGTCCTATCTTTGCGCTTAGTCGAGTACGAAAGAATTTCTACAACAAAATCGGGTACACCGTAAACCGTCGAGCCGTGTCGAAAGGATTCTTTGTCACAAATAACAAAAACATCGGGCATAACCAAATTTCCGTCCGGCAAATGAACATCCATATGGTCAGTAAAGACGCGGGCAATATCATCTTTCATTTCAAGGTAAAGATAAATTCTCACGTAAATATTTCCCATAATGTACGCGTGTTTTCTGTTTGGACTAGCAAGCATAAATTTATTGTCCTCCACAATTTCGTAGTAATCGTAAGCAAGTCTGTCATTCCACATTTTTACCACTCCCAAAAATTATCTGATGAAGTGCGTCGGAATCCACGGCTCCTGCTCGGGCAATCCGAACTGTTCTTTGCCGAGCGCGATGCTCTTCATCATAAAGATCATGTTCCGCGCCAGCGTCCGCATCGTCTGAAGCCCTTCCAAATCTTGAGCCGCCTCCTCGGGCTCCCGCCCGAACACGATGTTCCAATATTGACTGGGCGCAATCGGCATGCCGCTTATCGCAAAGTATTTGTTGAGCTCGTCAAACGTCGCCGTCGTGCCCGCGCGCCGAGCGATCACCACCGACGCCCCAACCTTCATGCGCTTGTCGAAGCCCGTGCTGAAGAACAGCCGATCGAGGAACGAGATCAGAGTTCCGTTGGCGGAGGCATAATAAACGGGCGTGCCGACCACCACGCCGTCCGCCTCCTCGAAAATTTTCGCGGCGTCGTTGACAATATCGTTGAAAATGCACTTTCCGGTCTCGAAACATTTCATGCAGCCGACGCAGCCGCGCACGACCTTGTTGCCGACGTGGACGAGATTGACTTCGACGCCCTCCGCCTCAAAAATTTTCTTCATCTCGTCGAGCGCAAGCGCCGTGTTGCCGTTGGCGTGCGGCGAGCCGTTGACCATCATAACTTTCATCGTAAAACTCCCCTTTCGAGTGCTCAAAACGATTTTATTATCGCGAGCAACTCTAAGTCAAGGACGATTTGAAGAAAACCGCTTGCATTTTTTTCGATTGATGATATAATGACACGGTATCGCGTATAACGCGTTGCGGGTAATTTTTTTTAGGGTAAGGAGTTTTTACTGTTATGGCTTTTGAGGACAAGACACTGGTTTGCAAAGACTGCGGCAAGGAATTTATCTTCAGCGCAGGCGAGCAGGAATTCTATGCGGAGAAGGGCTTCGAGAACGAGCCGTCGCGTTGCCGCGATTGCCGCGACAAGCGTCGTCGCAGTCATGAGGGCGGCGAGGGGCGGCAGATGCACAAGGTGATTTGCGCCGATTGCGGCAAGGAGACGGAGGTTCCCTTCCTGCCGAAGAACGATCGTCCGGTCTACTGCCGCGACTGCTTCAGCAAGCATCGGCTCAACCGCGGAGCGTAATTCGCAGCGCTGAATTTACAATATTGAAGTTATCGATGGAGCTCGGGAATTTTTCTCGGGCTCTATGTATTTTCGGCTCCGATTGAAAAAATATCTTGACTTCAATCGTGATAGCGTATATAATTTGCACCGTTGACGGCGGGAGTCGTTAGCGCAAGCGGCCCGGTAGTTTAGTTGGTTAGAATGCCGCCCTGTCACGGCGGAGGTCGTCGGTTCAAGTCCGATCCGGGTCGCCAATCAAAATATTTTTTGTTTGTAGATCGGCGACATAGCCAAGTGGTAAGGCCGAGGTCTGCAAAACCTCTATCCCCGGTCCGATTCCGGGTGTCGCCTCCAATCGCGAGATCGTTTGAGATTGAAATAGATTTTGATGCACTGCCGTTGTGCGGTGCTATTCTTTTGATAGGGATTGTTACATGATTTTTGAGAGTCTGACACAAAACCTGCAGGACGCCTTCAAAAAACTCCGCAGTCGCGGCAAGCTCACCGAAGACGATATCAACAAGGCAATGCGCGACGTTCGGATGGCGCTGTTGTCGGCGGACGTCAACTATAAGATCGTCCGGCAATTCGAGAAGAACGTCAAGGCGCGCGCGGTCGGCTCCGAAATTTTGAACACGCTCACGCCGGCGCAAGCGGTGATCAAAGTCGTCAACGAAGAGCTGACGGAGCTGATGGGCGGCAAGGAAAGCCGATTGAATATCTCGCCGCACCCTCCGACGGTAATTCTGATGGCGGGACTGCAGGGCTCCGGCAAGACGACGTCGGCGGGAAAATTGGCGCTGTCGATGCGCAAGCAGGGCAAAAAGCCCGTGCTGGTGGCGGCGGACATCTATCGACCGGCGGCAATCAAACAGCTGCAGGTGATCGGCAAAAAAATCGACGTGCCGGTATTTACCGAAGACATCAAAGATGCCGTCAAAATATCGGCGGACTCGCTCGCATACGCCAACTCGCACGCAAAGGATGTCGTAATCATCGACACGGCGGGGCGCCTGCAAATCGACGAGAAGTTGATGCAGGAGCTCAAAGATATAAAAGCGCTCGTCAAGCCGCATGAGATTTTGCTCGTCGTCGACGCCATGGTCGGTCAAGAGGCGGTGAATGTCGCTCAGACCTTCCACGAGGCGCTCGAGATCAGCGGGATCGTGTTGACGAAGCTCGACGGCGATGCGCGCGGAGGATCGGCGCTGTCGATCAAGGCGGCGACGGGTTGTCCGATCAAATTCGTCGGCATGGGCGAAAAGATCGAGCCGCTCGAAGTTTTTCATCCCGATCGAATGGCGTCTCGAATCCTCGGGATGGGCGATGTGCTCAGTCTGATTGAGAAGGCGCAATCGACCATCGACGCAAAGACCGCCGAAAAGATGGTCAAGAAAATCAAAGCCGACGAGTTCACGCTGGCGGATTTTCTCGAGCAACTTCAACAAGTAAAAAAGCTCGGCTCGCTCAATGATATTCTCGGAATGATCCCCGGGCTCGGGAATTTGAAGAAGAAATTGGGCGGGGCGGATATCGATCTCGACGGCAAAGAAGTCAAACATATGGAGGCAATCATCTTATCGATGACGCCGAAGGAGCGCGCGGACGTGTCGATCATCGACGCGAAACGGCGCAAGCGGATTGCGGCGGGCAGCGGGACGAAGGTGCAAGATGTCAATCGGCTCCTGAAGCAGTTCGGCGAAATGAAAAAGATGATGCGCAAGCTCAAGACTCAACAAAACGCGCCGTCGAAGAAGGGCAAGAAGAAAAAATCCAAGCTCCCCAATCTCGGCGACCTGTTGAGCAGTTTCGGCAATCTGCCGTTCCGACGTTAGCACTGCCAAGCGATTGGCAAAAAATATTTCATCAGCATCGAAAGGTGGTGAATCATTGTGGTCAAACTCAGACTCAGCCGGTTTGGTTCCAAAAAGAAGCCGTTCTATCGCATCGTTGCCGCCGACGTTCGTTCGCCGCGCGACGGTCGTTTCATAGAAATTCTCGGCACTTACGATCCGTTGCAGGATCCCTCTGCCGTCAAGGTCGATGAGGAGAAGGTTATCGATTGGCTCAAAAAAGGCGCGCAGCCTACCGACTCGGTTCGCACGCTCCTGACCAAGGAAGGCATCATCGCCAAATTCGATGCCGCCAAAGTCGCGAAGTAATTTAAACATCTTACACCCGAAAAGAGGACGATTTCAATGAAAGAACTTGTTAAAGTAATGGCTTCAGCATTGGTTGCGAATCCGGACGCGGTCGAAGTTCAGGAAGTTGAAGAAGAGGACAGAAAAACGATCAAACTTCACGTCGCACCGGACGATATGGGCAGAGTCATCGGCAAGCAGGGGCGCATTGCGAAGGCGATCCGCGTCATCGTGAAGGCGGCTGCCACGCGCGAGAATCAGAGGTACTCGGTCGATATCGAATAATCGATTGCACATAACGGAGCGGCGGGGCGCTTGAATGCCTGCCGCATTTTTGTTTTTGACGGGAGGATTTTAAATGGACAGCGTAAAAGTACAGGTGCCTGTGACGATCAAGGCGAAATTGACGGAAAAACTGAAGGCGCGGATGCTCGACGATCTCAATCGGAACATCGCCCAGGCGGAGCGCGAAATTCAACAGATCGGCGCGGATCGGGATCGGGCGATCACCGAGCAAGGCGACACACCGCAGAAGCAGGCGTCGATCAATCGGTACTTCGGGACGGAGATTGGCAAGCGACAAAATTTCTTGGCGGAGGCGCAAGCGCGCAAGGAGCATCTTGAAAAGTTAGCGATAGGTGCGGAGATCATTCAAGGGACGTTGCAGCGTGAGGTCGAGCTGGAGATCGGCTCGGACATGCGCGAGATAATGAATGTAGAAGTGCTCGTGGAGGACGATAAGATCATTGCGATCCGCAGCTAAAAATTTGATCCCGCCAGATCGGAAGAGCACACGTC
>CALGGP010000267.1 GCA_937915885.1 uncultured Selenomonadales bacterium
CAGGGGGACAGACAAAGAGGCCGCGACCAGATGCTCGTTATCCAGGCTGTTATAAAGAAAGCAGCATCGCCTGAGATACTGTCCGGCTATACAAGTATACTTGATGCTGCAGAGAACTGTTTTGATACTGACCTTTCATATGACCGCATAGCTGAACTGGTTAGACAGCAGCTTGAGGATGGAAGAGGCTGGGAGGTCATTACTTACAGCGTAGACGGAACCGGAGCCAGTGAGAAACCCTACTCGCTCAGTACAAAAGCCTATGTTATGATACCGGACGAGGATACAGTGGAGAAGGCCAAGGCTCTTATAGATAAGATTGCAGCTGATGAAAAGATCACGCAGGAAGAAGCCGAATACATGCAGGCGTATACGATAATCGGCAAGGACGGTACGATGTCGATGAATTGCCCCGAGATTCCGATCAAGTTCCGCTCGACCGATCCGATCGAATACAGTCGTGCGGTGACGTACGGGCGTCGGATGCTCCGCAATATCAGTCAATATCTCATAAAACATCTGCCGGGATTCGAGAACGCGTATATCAGTCGCGAGGCGGTGATGTTGGGGGCGCGGGAGTCGTGGCGCATTCGCGGGAAATATTATTTGGTCGAGGACGACTACCACAATCAGAGCCGATTTGAAGATGCGGTGGCTCGAACGGCGTGGTTCATCGACGCGCACGGCGAGAAGATCAGCGAAAAACTTCCGCGCGGAGGATTTTATGAGATTCCGTATCGGTCGCTGGTGAGTGATCGGATTGAAAATTTAATCGTGACGGGTCGATGCATCAGCGCGAGTTTCATATTGCAGGCGTCGATGCGCATTCAATTGACGTGCATGAGCATCGGCGAGGCGGCGGGGATTGCGGCGGCGTATTCGATCAAAAATAATATCGCCGCAAACGAGGTGCAATGGGCTCGAGTGCCGAATCGGAGTTACGTCAGCGAGCCGCGCAAAGCATGAAGATAAACATATTGGCAGTCGGACGGTTGAAGGAAAAATATTTGACGGACGCGGTCGCGGAGTATGTCAAGCGGCTGCGTCCTTTTTCGACGGTCGAAATAAAAGAAGTGCCGGAGCAAAAATCGGTCGACGACGAAGGGGAAAAATTATCGGCGCTGATCCCGCGCGACAGTTGGGTGTGCGTGCTGGACGTGGGCGGGACGGAGCTGACGTCGGAAGAATTTGCGTCGAGGCTCGAAGGATTGATGGTCGAGGGCAAAAGCCAATGGGCGTTTATAATCGGCGGGGCGTTCGGCATTAGTGATCGACTCCGCGCGGAATCGGATTTTCGATTGAGCCTGTCGCGCATGACGTTTACGCATCAGATGACGCGGGTGATCCTCGTCGAGCAGATTTATCGGGCGTTTAAAATCATTCGCGGCGAAAAATATCATTGGTGATCGAAGGGGGTCTCTTCATGGCAATTCACAGTCGGACAAAAATATCCGCCGTCCGAGAATTTACCGATCGGGTCGAGTCGCGCCAAGCATTTTGGAATCGTCTCGATCGAATGCTCGCCGAACGCGGCTCAACGTTGGTGACGTATTACGGAACGGGCGGCGTCGGCAAATCCGGTTTGATCAAAAAACTCAAAGACGAATTCAATGCGCGGCGCGAAGAATTTCCGAACGTCGTCGTCCTCAGTCACGACTTCATCAACGGCACCGATTGTCGCGCGATCCTCAACAATTGGAAGAATCAACTCAAAGAATACGGTTGCGAATTTCCGTTTTTCGAGACCGGAGATTTTTTCCTGTCGGTTCGTCGCGGAGTGAATCCGAAGCTGCTCGACGAGCCCGAAGTCAAATCGATCGTCGAAAAAAATAAGTGGATCGAGCGGATCAAAACCAAATTCGATCTACTGCTGAATCGCTCGGACGATCAACTCTCGACCGCGCGACCGGTCTCGATGCTCGGCATGCTCGATAAGTTACCCGAACTCGATCCGCTGTCGATCACCGGCAAGACGATCGCGTCGGTGATGCGCACGATCAATAAGCGGCTGTCGAAACAAGAGATGGAAAATCGATTGAACGCGCACATCAATCTCCGTCGCGAGCTGACCGAAAAGGTGTCGTCCCGGGACATCAACGAACTCGAAGAACTTCTGCCGACGTTGTTTGCGCGTGACGTGCTCGATTGGGCGGGCGATCCCGACGCGCTCGAGTCGAAGCGGCTGATCATTTTCCTCGACACTTACGAGATGCTCACCGGCATTTGGGACAATCAATTGGCGGGCAATAATCTGACGCGCGATTGGTGGATCAGAGATCGGGCGCACGACAGGCTCGGGTTGCTGTTTCAATTGCCGCCAACGCTTTGGGTGATCGGCGGTCGAAACAAGTTGCGTTGGACGGGCGCGGCGGCTGAGGAACTCGATCAGCATTTGATCAAGGCGCTGTCGGAAGACGACTCGAATTATTTTTTGACGAAGGCGGGCGTGTGGAGCCGCGAGCTGCGCGATCGCATCTATCAGCTGACGAAGGGATATCCGCTGTATCTGGATTTGTGCCTCGACACGTACGAAGAATTTGTGTATCGATATGAGCGCGTGCCGACGACGAAAGACTTCGGGCATTCGCTCGAGCAGATTGTGCAGCGGCTGGTGAAATATCTCGATCCGGCGGCGCGGTTGATGGTGCAATGTCTCGGCTTGCTCGGCACGTGGACGGGCGAAATGGCGCGGTGCATCGTCCCGAATTTCAATTACAATCTCTATGTCGAGGCGAAAAATTTTTCGTTCATACAGTCGCAGTCGATATCGCTCGGCGGCACGATGCGTGAGGTTCATCAATTCGATCGGACGTTGCAAAAATTCTTCATTGAGGCGCTCAAGTCTTCGGACGACTTCCGATTGTTGATCGATGAGATAAAAGCATCCGCCGATCATTATTTCAACGATCGGCTCGATTCGATCGGCGATCTCGAGGAAGCGTCGTATTATCTCAAATGGTGGGCGGAGTTGACGGCGCGGCTTACCGACGACGCCGACGAGCTCGAGGGACGTTATTCGGAGCTGTTTCGTTATTCGGTGCGTCAACTGATCGGCTACGGTCGATTTTCGGCGGCTGAAGATATTGTCGGCGCCTTCCTCAACAGTGAGACGGTTGCCGCCAACGATCGATTGCGCGCGCTGTTCGATCACGAGATGGGGCTCATTCAAAATGCGCGCGGCGATTATCGGTCGGAACTGATCCACACTCAATCGGCTTACGAAAAATATGCGGCGACGCTCGGCGGTGATCATGCCGACACGATTGATGCGTTAGAGCGATTGATCGTCAATCTGCTCGAGCTGGGCGAATACGAACAGGCGGCGCAGTTCAGAGGCAAGTTGCTGAATGTTTTCGAGCGCCTGAAGGAATCGGAGCCGACGGACGCGCTCGAGGCGATGTACAATGCGGCGCGGGCGTTGAAACAGCTCGAATGTTACGATGAGGCGTTAGAACTTTACGATCGAATGTTGGCGATGCTCGAGTCGATGTTCGGCAGTGAATCTTCGGAGGCGATGTTGATCCTCGAGAAAAAAGCGGAAGCGTTGAGCGAAAGGCAAATGCTCAACACCGAAGTCGGGCAAGAATTGAGCGGCTTGGAAGAAATCTTGACGATCAACGAGCGAGTGTTGAAATTTCGATTGAGAGCACTCGGCGAGCGCGATCTCAACACGATTCGAGCGATGGAGACGATGGCGAACACATTGACGTTGATGCATTGCGACGAAGATGCGGTCGATCTGTTGGCGGAAGCGTTTGAATTACGTCAAGAGATACAAGGCGATACTCACCTTGACACGCTCGAGGTGATGATCGCGCTGGTGCAAGCGTTGAATGCGGCGGGACGATCCGACGAGGCGCTCGAGTTGAGTTGTCGTTGCCTGTCGATCGTCGAAACGAATTTTGATTCGGAGCATCCGTTGCGTTTAAAGGCGATGGAAATATTGTCGACGGTGTTGTCGGGTTTGAATCGGCACGACGAGGCATTGACGCTCAAGCGAGAATTGGTCGAGGTGCGTAAACGAAATTTGGGCGAGGATCATCTCGAAACGACGATGGCGATGCTCGACTTGGCGGGAGCGCTGACGGCTGCCGGTCGAACGGACGAGGCGGAGGCGTTGTTGAGCGAGTTGGGGCAAAACGATTTCATTGCCGACGACGATCTCTGAAATTGAAGCAAAAAAATAAGGGCACTGCCCAAAAAAAGTTTTTATGCCCGCCCGTCCATGAAAGTCTTCGACTTCAGAATTTTGTGCGTCGCCGGTGCGGGTGGGCACCGCTGATAAAGTTGGGGGGCGAGCCGGAGTTGCCTGTTGCGGACGAATAAACGGGCGCCGCCGACGCGGGTGGGAATCGCGTCCTTCGTTGGGCGCCGCACACCGTGGGTGGGGGCGTCGGCGGCGCCCCTTCCTCGTCGCCCCAAAAAGGTCGGGCGGGAAAAAATTATACTTCGGCGAGTTCCTCTTGCGTTAATGATCGGAGCCCGCGACTCACCAGACGAGCCTCCGCCGCCTTGGTGTCGGTCACGCGGAAGATCATAAACGCATTTTTTTTGCCCGCGAACGCATACATATACTCGATGTTGACGTCCGCCTCGGTGAATTTTTGCAGCAACTTTTGAAGACTGCCGGTCTCGTCGGAAATTTTGTAGATGAGCACCGGAGTGAAGGTCGCCGCGAAATTTTCTTCCTTCAGCACGTTGGTAGCCTCGTAAACGTCATTGACGAGCATGCGCACGATGCCGAAGTCGTTGGTATCGGCGAGCGACAGCGCACGAATGTTGATGTTGTGATCGGCTAAAACTTTCGTCAGCGCGTCCAACGTCCCGGGCTTATTCTCGAGAAATACCGAAACCTGTTTAACGCTCATGATTACACCTCCTCAGATTTTTAAGGGCGCCGCCTGCGCTCCCACCCCCGAGCGCGGCGCCCAAATTGTGGCAGCAATGCCCACCCCGCGCCGGCGGCGCCTCAGCTCGAAGGGTCGAAGGACGGCGCCTTTTACTGCAGCGCCCGCCTCGCGCCGACGGCGCCTCAAACGGTCGAAGAGGCGGCGCACCTTTACTGCAAACGCCCACCCCGCGCCGACAGCGCCTCGAACGGTCGAAGGACGGCGCCTTTTACTGCAGCGCCC
>CALGGP010000268.1 GCA_937915885.1 uncultured Selenomonadales bacterium
GAGCATCGATATCAGCCTTACCAGCGTTGGCGCCTTTGGCGGTGCGTCCGTGAAGCGCATCCATCGCCCGGTGAACGAAAAAGGCCAGACCGTCTCTGTCGGCGCTTATATGATCCCCCTGCTGGAGGCGGCTGTGAACGCCCGGGAAAACATCACCGTGCTCTTTGAAACGACGGCGAAGGAGATCATCCTGACCGATGGCGCTGCGGCGGGCATCGTAGCGGTGGGCAAGACTGGCAATACCGTCACCGTGAACGCCCAGGCTGTGGTGCTGGCTACCGGTGGCTTTGGCGCGAATCTGGAGATGGTCGCCGCTTACAAGCCCGAGCTGGAGGGCTTCATGACCACCAATGCGGCGGGCGCGCAGGGCCAGGGCATTGCCATGGCGCAGGCTGTCGGCGCGGCGGTGGTGGATCTGGATCAGATTCAGATTCATCCCACGGTGCAGGTGGATACCGCTTCCCTGATCACCGAGGGTCTGCGGGGTGACGGCGCGATTCTGGTGAACGCCGAGGGAATGCGCTTCATTGATGAGGTCGGTACCCGGGACGTGGTGTCCGCAGCGGAGATCGCCCAGACCGGCTCCTACAGCTGGCTGCTGGTGGACAAAAAAATGTACGATGCCTCCAGCGTCATTCAGGGCTATGTGAAAAAAGGCTTCATGTATGAGGGCGAAAGCCTGGAAGCCCTGGCGGAAACCATCGGTATACCCGCGGAGACCCTGACGGCTACGGTCGAGGACTGGAACGCCAAGGTTGCTGCGAAGGTGGATCCGGATTTCGGCCGCACCTCCTTTGCCAACCCCCTGGATACCGCGCCCTACTACGCGGTGAAGGTTACCGCCGGCATCCATCATACCATGGGCGGCGTGAAGATCAACGCGAATACCCAGGTGCTGGCAGCGGATGGCACTGTGATTCCTGGCCTCTATGCGGCGGGCGAGGTTACCGGTGGCGTTCACGGCGCGAACCGTCTGGGCGGCAATGCGGTGGCGGACTTCACCGTCTTTGGCCGGATTGCAGGTCTGCAGGCAGCAGAATATGTGAAGTGAGCCCGACACCTTCAGCCCCCGTGCACGCCGCGCGGGGGCTTTCATGAATCGGGGAAGAGGATGCATCGCTTTTGGCGTTGCCATGCGCATTTCTTGCTTTTTCCTGTATTGATGCAAAAGGGCCGACCTATCAGACTTGCGGCGGAGCGAAAAGGCTGATATAATTCAGAAAAAATTCATTGGAAGGATTATTGTGATGCCGGACGAAAAATTTCATGAGTACTTGCCTCGTTCATATACTCGATACAAAAATAAAATCGGCTTGGTCGACGGGCGCGGAGAATTTATCATCAACCGCCGCGATATCGCGTTGGTGTTTCCTTACAAAGATTGTGTGCTCGAGGGCGGTCAGACCAAGGACGATCAGCGTCGGCAGGAAATTTTCTATAACACGACGCTTGCGCCCGACGACGTTGATTGCCTGCTCGAGCCGAAGGTGCTCGTCAATGCGCGGCGCTTCACTCCCAACGCCGTCGAGCCCACCGTCGAGTTCCGCGCGGACGATAATCTGATCGTCAAGGGCAATAATCTGATCGCGCTGGCGTCGTTGAAGCCGCGCTTTACGTCGAAAGTCAAACTGATTTACATCGACCCGCCGTATAACACCGGCTCCGACTCGTTCGGCTACAACGATCGATTCAATCACTCGACGTGGCTGGTGTTCATGAAAAATCGGCTCGAGATCGCAAAGGAATTGTTGAGGCGCGACGGATCGATTTTCATTCAATGCGACGACAACGAGCAGGCGTATTTGAAGGTGCTGTGTGATGAGCTGTTCGGTCGAGAAAATTTCGTGTCGACGGTGATTTGGGAGAAAAAATATTCTCCGCAAAACGACGCAAAGTATCTGTCCGACGCTCACGACTTTATTTTGATCTACGCCAAGGACAAAAAAGTGTGGCGCCCGAATTTGTTGCCGCGTACCGAAGAGATGAACGCCCGCTATAAAAATCCCGACGGCGATCCGCGCGGAGTGTGGAAGTCCGATAATTTATCAGCCAAGCGTGAGACGCCGTCCGATATTTATCCGATTGAGACTCCGTCGGGACGGATCGTTTATCCGCCGCGCGGGGCAAGTTGGCGGGTTTCGCCGAAAAAATTTAAAGAGATGGTCGCCGACAATCGGATTTGGTTCGGCGAAGACGGCAATAATGTTCCGTCGATCAAAAGATTTTTATCGGAAGTCAAACAGGGCTCGGTGTCGAAAACGATTTGGGGGCGTGACGAGGTCGGCGACAATCAGGAGGCGAAGCGCGAGCTGTTGGCTTTCGACTTCAACGAAATTTTCTCCACGCCCAAGCCCGAACGACTTCTTCAACGCATTCTGCAATTGGCAACCGTCGAAGGCGATCTGGTGCTCGACTTCTTCATGGGCTCGGCAACCACCGCCGCCGTCGCGCTCAAAATGCGCCGCCGCTTTATCGGCATCGAGCAGATGAATTACATCGACACGGTATCAATCCCGCGTTTGCGTCGAGTGCTAGAGGGCGATCCGTCGGGAATATCAAAGGCGGTCGGTTGGACGGGCGGCGGCTCGTTCGTGTGTTGCGAATTGGCGCGGCTCAATCAAAAATTCGTCGACGAGATCGAAACGACCGACGATCCGCTCGCGCTCAAAAATATTCTCGATCGAATGCTCGCGCTCGGCTACGTCGATTATCGGCTCAAGCCTTCGGAGCTCGACGATCTCAACACTCTCGACGTCAACGATCAGAAACAAATTTTGATGGACATCATTGACAAAAACATGCTGTATGTAAGTCGCGCGGACATCGACGACGCGGAGTTTGCGATCGACGACGCCGACAAAGAATTTACGCGGAACTTCTACGGCTGATTGTAAAGTCGAAGATTTTAAAGGGCGGGCGGGAAAAACTGTCGACGGCGGAGATGAAGCAGGCGTTGCCGGATATCATTGACAAAAACTGCTGTATGTAAGTCGTGCGGACATCGACGACGCGGAGTTTGCGATCGACGACGCCGACAAAGCCTTTACGCGGAACTTCTACGGGGGTGAAATTTAATCGGAGGCATTCTCCAAAATATAAATCATGTGCGCGGGCGTGACGATAAAATTTCGGGCGGGATAATGGCGTTGGTTGCCGGTGACAAGATACGCCGACCGATCCTGCGCGGCTAAAGCGATCTCGTAAAAAATTAAATCGTCGGGATCGGAAAATGTTTCATCGGCTTGTTGCGGAGTGACTTCAACGCCGTAAATCCTGAACGCCCGCATCACGGTTTGAATGGTCGACGGTTGAAGATGAAACTTATCGCGGTGAAGAACGTCTTCGTATTCGGCAAGGATATCTTCATGAATCAGCGGGATAATTTTTCCGTCGGCAACAGCTTTGATGACTTTGACGGTAGCCGCATCGGGTTTTTTTGACAGGATCGCTGAAATCAAAACGTTGGTATCGATGACGGCATAAACGCTCACGCTTGACGCCTTCTTTCGGAGCGAACCGTCGCAATTTCTTCGTTGATTTGTTCGAGGGACATCTCCGGCACGTCGGCGGCTTGACGTCGTAATTCCGTGAAAGCATCCCAAGCCTCGGCTCGTGAGGGCGTCGGCAGTTTGACGCTGAAGGGCAAGCCGCGCGCGATTTTGCTTTGCACCAAAAACATGCGGAGCGCCGTATTCAAATCCAGCCCCAGCGATTTATAGATGTCGGCAACTTCACGGCGCAAATTTTTATCGACGGAGAATCTTACAAGCGTTTGCTCTGACATGATTGTTGTCCTTTCAAAAAAAATTTTTACGGTCGATTATAACACAAAAAATAAATTCGGAGGTGATCGCCGTTGTTTTTGTATGAGGAGATTGAAGTTTTGCGTCGGCGCGGACTTATCCGCCCGTTGCCGCCGTTCGTCAACGAGAATTTAAAACATGAGCTGCGTCCATATCAGCGTGAAGCGATCGACGACGCCGACAAAGAATTTACGCGGAACTTCTACGGCTGATTGTAAAGTCGAAGACTCTAAAGGTCGGGCGGGAAAAACTTTTTGGGGGCGATCGCCGTTGTTTTTGTATGAGGAGATTGAAGTTTTGCGCCGGCGCGGACTTATCTGCCCGTTGCCGCCGTTCGTCAACGAGAATTTAAAACATGAGCTGCGTCCGTATCAGCGAGAGGCGCTCGAAAATTTCATGGCGCATTTCGACGATCAAAGCCGTCGGCGCCCGACGCAAGTGCTGTTTCATATGGCGACGGGCTCGGGCAAGACGATGATCATGGCGGCGCTGATGATCTTCCTCTACCGACAGGGCTATCGAAACTTTTTATTCTTCGTGCACCTCAACAACATCATCGACAAGACGCGGCTGAACTTCATGAACAGGAGCTCGAAAAAATATCTGTTCGCCGACGACGTGACGATTGACGGCGAGCGCATACCGATCCGCGCGGTCGACAATTTTAATGATGCCGACGAGCATGCGATCAACATCTGCTTCACGTCGACGCAACAGCTCAACAGCATGTTCCGAACGGTCAAGGAGAATGCGATGACCGCCGACGATCTCAACGACAAGAAGTTGGTGATGATCTCCGACGAGGCGCATCATCTGAACGTCGACACCAAGGGCAAGAAGTCTGATGAGAGTCGAGTGACGTGGGAATGGGCGGTGCACGAGATATTTGAGCGGGGCGCCGACAACGTATTGCTCGAGTTCACGGCGACATGTGATCTCTCCAATCCGAAGATCCGCGCGGAGTATCTCGATAAGATCGTGTATGACTACCCTCTGACAAAATTCTATCGGGACGGTTGGTCGAAGGACATCGTTGCGTTGAAG
>CALGGP010000269.1 GCA_937915885.1 uncultured Selenomonadales bacterium
CCCCCCCCGTTTGGAAATTCACCAAACGCATCAAAGCCGACAATCTTGCGGGAGCGCTCATTCTCCAAAAGCTCGCGGAAGGTACAGAACTGAATAAACGAGTTACCCTTAAACACTCCCAGTTCGAGTACATCACCGGGCAAGTCGACTATTTTTTTATAGAGCTCGTAATGCGATAAAATATTGCCCAAGCGGTAAACGTCGGACGTCAGAATAAAGCCGTTCTCATAGTCGAAAGTATTTTTCTTAGAGTATTTCATTATTAACCTCCTACTGTCAAAAAAATAAAGCGATGTCATGTTAGCAGACATATCAACTGCAGTCAAGCGCTCATGCTTGGGCGACGGCAATGATCAGCGCCGGCAATAAATTCGCCACCCGAATTTTTTTCCCGAACATCAAATTGATCCCAACGCTGAAGATCAAAATGTTGCCGACATACGACAGATTGTCGAGCGCCGCCTCCGTCATCAACGGCGCCAGCAGCCCCGCAAAGATCGTCATCGCACCTTGAAACAAGCCCACGCTCACGCTCGAAAACACACAGCCCTTGCCCATCGACGCCGCCATCACCATTATCAAAATCATGTCGAGCACCGACTTCATGTAGAGCACCGTGCAATCGCCCAACAGCGCGTCGTTGATTGGTCCGAGCACCGACATTGCCCCAATGCAAAACGTCAGCGACGCCGTCACAAATCCGTCGAGAAATTTATTGTCGCCCTCATTGCCCGTTTTTATTTTGAGCCACTCGCCGAATCGTTCAAACTTGCCGTCGATGTCGATGATCTCTCCAATCAGCCCGCCGATTGTCAGCGACGCAATCATCATCATCGCGCCCGTCATTTCGAGCCCGCCTTCGACATTTACGCTCAACATTTTTGTCATCGTCGCGCCGATCCCGATAAAAATTACCGCGATCGCGCAACTCATATGCAGCGTCTGTTGAAGTTTTTCGTTGAGGAACCGTCCGATCGTCAAGCCCAATAATCCTCCGACGATCAGCGCAACGCAATTGACGACCGTCCCGACGCCGGGGAATGTCGGCAGCTCAATCATCCTTCGGAGCCTCCGTCGGTTTGCTCAATCGCAACGAAACCCGACTGATCCTCTTGCCCTCCATCTTCTCGACAAAAAAACTGCTTCCGCCGAACGATACGAATTGCCCCACGCGCGGCTCCCCGCCGATTTTATTATACAGCCAGCCTCCGAGCGTGCTCACGTTTTCGTCGTCGATCTTGATCCCGAGCTCATCGTCGAGCTCCTCGAGCAAAACCCGCGCGTCTATCGAATAAATACGATCCGATTGCTTTTCGATCGGCGGACGCTCTTCGTCAAACTCGTCTTGTATTTCGCCGACGATCTCTTCGATGATGTCTTCGATCGTCACCATGCCCGCCGTCCCGCCGTACTCATCCACCACGATCGCCAACTGCGATTTTTCCTTCTGCATCGTTTTCAACAGCACGCTCACGTCCATGCTCTCGGGCACCATCAAAACTTTTCGCGCGATCGTTTTCAAATCGACTTCGCGCCCCTGAATCATTTCGAGCAAAATATCTTTGACGTGCACGAATCCGATGATGTGATCTTTGTCCTCGAGGCACAACGGATATCGCGTCATTTCTTCTTCGAGCATCACCTTGACGTTCTCTTCGCGCGGCTTGTCGAGATAAATGCAAACCATGTCCGTCCGCGGCACCATGATCTCCCGCACGCTCAGCTCCGTAAAATCGAACACGTTATCGACGAAATTGACTTCCGTATCGTCGACCAGCCCCTGTTTGCGACTTTCCTCCATCAGCAGCCGAATTTCCTCGGGGTTATGAGCGACTTCGCCTTCGCCCTCCGTCGTGATGCCCAGATGTTTTGACACGAAGCCCGCCGTCGCATTCAACAGCCACACGAACGGGTACATCACCTTCCAAAAGACGAGCATCGGGATTGCGATTGACAGCAAAATTTTTTCGGCGTTGATGATTGCCATCGATTTTGGAGTGAGCTCGCCGAGAATGATGTGGCAGGCGGTGATCAACGTAAACGCGAGCGCGAATCCGATTGTGTGCGCGGTTGCCTCCGACAAGCCGAGCGAATTGATCAGCGGCGTGATCAACTGCGCGACGAACGGCTCACCAATCCAGCCGAGCCCGAGCGACGCGAGCGTGATTCCGAGTTGGGTGACGGAGAGCGCCTCGTCGAGCTCGTCGGTAAGTTTTTTTGCGTATTTCGCTCGACTGCTGCCCTCTTGAATCAGCGTCTCGAGGCGCGTCGGGCGAATGCGCACGCAACAAAATTCGGCGGCGACGAAAAATCCGTTCATGCCGATCAGAAACGCGACGAGCAGGAACTTGCTTATTATTTCGGTGGCTTCCATCATTGACACCCTTTCAAAGGCAATGCGTAATTCTTAATTCGTAATTCATAATTAAAAGGGGGCGCCGCCGGCGCGAGTTGGCGCTGTGCGAAGAACGGGCGCCGCCGACTGTGCGGGACAGCGCTTTGCAAAGAACGGGCGCTGCCGACTACGCGGGACGGCGCTTTGCAAAGGACGGGCGCGGTCGACTACGCGGGACGGCGCTTTGCAAAGAACGGGCGCCGCCGACTGCGCGGGACGGCACGTTGCAAAGTATTATCCGTCGCCCCCAATTACGCATTATGCATTACGCATTACGCATTGCTTTTCTGACGTGAGCTTTCAGGCGTTCGATGCCGAGCTCGATTTGCGGATCGGACGGGAGCGCCGCGATAATTTTTTCGATGTAGCCGCGCTCGACGATTTTTCGCATCGTCCAAGCAAAATTGACATCGTACACCCACATCAGCCGAACAATTTTTCGATCGCCGTTGGTTCTGATCTGCCGATAATCCGCCTGTCGACCCGCCACAAAATTTTCGACGAAGTCGGGGCTGATATCGGCGCGCTCCTTGCCCTTGATGAAGCGCGGCATCTTATGAGCGTTCTCTTGAGCGAGGAACGGCTCGAGCACGCGATAAATATCAAGTTTGTCGGCGTCGCGAATGATCTTGGCGAATAAAATTTTCCGTTGGTCGTCGGTCGGCGCGATATTTTTTTTGTTGTGCTGACCGATCGCGAAATGAACGATCTCGTTGTCGACGGTCGAGAGCCGATCGAAAAAATCTAATTCGTCGATGACAGTCAAGCCGAGGTCGGCGTGATCCTCCGAGTCGGCGTCGTTGAATGTTTTATAGATCGAGTATTGACGAAAGCGCCCGATGTCATGAAACAGCCCGATGATCTCCGCGAGCGCCACGTCGTGATCGGACAACTTGAGCCAACGCGCCAGCTCGACGCAATTCGACGTGACATAGCCGGTGTGTTTTTCCTTAATGTCGATGCCCTGTTGCACTTCGGCATCGTCGGAGTAAAAAGTTTTGATGTAGCTGTCGACCCAACGATGCATTTCATTCAACAAATTTCTCAACGTCGATCGTCCTTTCGATAATTGAAAAGGACTACTCGTCGAGCAGTCCTTGAAAATTCATTAATGGTGACGCCAGCGGGATTTGAACCCACGACCCCGCCGTGAAAGGGCGGTGTCTTAACCACTTGACGATAGCGCCATTTAAA
>CALGGP010000270.1 GCA_937915885.1 uncultured Selenomonadales bacterium
GATGATGGCGGTCGGCGGATATTTTTATTTCGATCGAGCGGAGAGCGCGGTCGAGTTGGAGTGTTTCATCGATGGAGTGATTGAGCGGCGCGTCGATTGAAGAAATTTTTTTATGACGTTGGTAAAATAAAAGTTTTAAGGCGGTGCAGAGTGATGGACAGGAAAAAAATTATTGTGATGTTGACGGCGTTGATGATGGCGGTCGGCGGATATTTTTATTTCGATCGAGCGGAGAGCGCGGTCGAGGAGCCGCCGAGCGAATTGAAATTGTCGGGGAATGTCGACGTGCGTGAAGTGTCGCTTGCGTTCCGACAGAGCGATCGGATTGCGGAGATTTTTGTCGAGGAAGGCGATCCCGTGGTCGAAGGACAGCGGCTGGCGCGGCTCGACAGTCGGGAGTTGGAATTGCAGATCGCGCGGGCGCGGACGCAAATCAGGGCGCAAGAGATCGTCGTGCGTCGATTGCACAACGGCACGCGTCCCGAAGACATTGCGCAATACGAGGCGAAAGTTCGAGCGGCGCAATCCGATCTTGCCGACGTTGAGCAACATTATCGACGGATTCAAGATGTTTACGACGAGACGCAAGGCAGTGCGATCACGCGTGAGGAGCTGACGACGGCGCGGTTGCAGTACAACAATCGGCTGGCGAAAGTCGAAGAGGCTCAACAGGCGCTGAACTTGGCGGTCGCCGGACCGCGCGTTGAGGACATCGACGAGGCGGAGGCACAACTTCAATCGCTCGAAGACGAACTGGCGCGGCTGGAATTTTTATTGACGCAATACGAATTGATCGCGCCGACGAACGGAGTGATCCGCTCGCGACTGTTGGAAGTCGGCGACATGGCGTCGGCGTCGGCGCCGGTCTTCAAAATTTCGTTGAACGACAAAAAATGGGTGCGCGCCTACGTCAAGGAGACGGATCTGTCGCGAGTGTTTGAAGGACAGGCGGCGCAAATTTTCATCGACGGCATGCCCGGGCGTGCGCTCGACGGACAAATCGGCTACATCTCGTCGACGGCGGAGTTCACGCCGAAAACGGTTCAGACAGACGAACTTCGGACGTCGCTGCTCTACGAGATCAGAGTGTACGTGGTCGACGCGGAAAATATTTTGCGATTGGGAATGCCGGCGACGGTGCGGGTGGCGTTGCGATGAACGGCGTCGTGATCCGCGCGGAGCGTCTGACGAAAAATTTTTCGACGGTGACGGCGCTCGATGACGTGAGCTTGACGGTCGGGAGCGGTTGTCTGACGGCGTTGATCGGACCCGACGGCGCGGGCAAGACGACGTTGATGCGATTGATCGCGGGGCTGATGTCGCCGACAACGGGCGCGCTCGAAGTGCTCGGGCTGTCGACCTTCGGCAACGAACAGGAAATTCAATCGCGGATATCTTACATGCCGCAAAAGTTCGGGCTGTACGAGGATTTATCGATTGCCGACAACATGAATTTATACGCCGACTTGCATGCGGTCGAGCGCGGCGTGCGTCGAGAACGATTCGAGCGGCTGTTGTCGATGACGGGCTTGACGCCGTTCATCGATCGGTTGGCGGGAAAATTATCGGGCGGCATGAAACAAAAATTGGGGCTGGCGTGCACATTGGTGCGGTCGCCGGAACTTTTACTGCTCGACGAGCCGACGGTGGGCGTCGACCCGCTGTCGCGACGCGAATTGTGGCAGATCATCAAGCGGCTGATCGCCGACGAAAATTTGAGCGTGCTGGTGGCGACGGCGTATATGGAAGAGGCGGAGCTGTGCGAAAAGGTCTTCGTGATGAATCGCGGGCGGATTTTGACGGCGGGCAGTCCGTCGTCGATCACGGAATCCGCGCGGAGCCGCTGTTACAAAATAAAAACGCCGGCGACGGTGCCGACGCGAATACTGCAAAGCATATTGTTCGACGATCGGGAGCACGTGATCGACTCGGTGCCCGAAGGCGACGGAGTCAGATTCATCGCGCGAGAAAATGTCGGGCGTGAATATTTTTCGGATCGATTGGGCTTGACGGTCGAAGAAATTTCGCCGCGTCTCGAGGACGGATTCATGATCGTGTTGCACGCCGACGAAAAATCGGACGCGGCGTCGCTCGACGGGCTGAAGAAATTATCGTTGGACGGCGATTATCGACCGTCGACGGAGATCGATATCGAAGTGCGGGAGCTCGTCCGACGGTTCGGCTCGTTTACGGCGGTCGACAAGACGAGCTTTCGAGTGCGACGCGGTGAAGTGTTCGGCTTGCTCGGTCCCAATGGCGCGGGTAAGACGACGACATTCCGAATGTTATGCGGGCTGTTGCCGTTGACGGACGGATATTTGAGCGTGGCGGGCGTAAATTTGCGGACGGCGCGGACGGCGGCGCGAATGAACATCGGATATGTGGCGCAAAAATTTTCGATGTACGGGAATTTGACGGCGGTCGAAAATTTATCGTTTTTCGGCGGCGTGTACGGTTTGAGCGGGCGAACGTTGACGGATCGGATCGCGGTGATGCTCGACGAATTTAAATTGCGCGAGGTGCGGGAGTATCGCGCGGAAGATTTACCGGGCGGATATAAGCAACGGCTGTCGATGGCGGCGGCGCTGATACACGAGCCGAAGATATTGTTTTTGGACGAGCCGACGAGCGGGATAGATCCGTTGGCGCGGCGGGAATTTTGGCGGCAGATCACGGACTTGTCGGCGCGCGGCACGACGATCGTCATCACGACGCATTTCATGGAAGAAGCGGAGTATTGCGATCGAATGATGATACAGGATCGGGGAAAATTATTGGTGCTCGGCACGCCGCGAGAGATCAGAAAAAAATACGGCGACGAGCGCTCGACCATGAACGACATTTTTATTTCGATCGTCGAATCCGCGCGGGGAGAAAATAATTAGGAATGAGGAATTAGGAATGCGGAATTATGGGTTGGAGCCGACGACGCAAATCGGGGCGCTGTCGAAAAAGCGGGCGTCGACGACGCAGATCGGGGCGCTGTCGAAAAAGCGGATGCCGACGACGCGGAGTGGGCGCTGATGAAAAGTCGGGCGCCACCGACGGGGCTCGGGCGCTGTCGAAAAATCGGGCGCTGACGACGGGGCTCGGGCGCGGTCGAAAAGTTTGGCGCCGCCGACGCGGGTGGGAACCGATTCCTCTGTTGGGCGCCGCGCTCCGTGGGTGGGAGCGTCGGCGGCGCCTTTAAAAAAATCCTGCGAGATAAAAAATTCAGGTGATGAACATGAACTTCGGAAGATTTTATGCGTTGACGCGCAAAGAATTTTTACAGTTAATCCGCGACCCGAGCAGTCTGTTGATCGGCGCTGTCCTGCCGTTGGCTTTGATTTTGATCATCGGATACGGGATTTCTCTCGATGTCAAAAATATTTCCGTCGCCGTCGTGCTCGAGGACGCATCGCCCGACGCTCAACGCGCCGTCAATTTTCTCGACGGCTCCGATTATTTTTCGCCGACCTACGTTCCGTCGATGCCCGACGCCGTCGCTCTCATGCGCCGCCGACAAGTCGATGCGATCATCGTCGTCCCGCCCGATTTTTCCGCCGCGCTCCACCGTCGCGACGCACGCCTTCAATTGATACTCTACGGCGTCAACACGACCACCGCCTCTGCCGTCAAAAGTTACGTCGACGCCGGCGTTCAATCTTTCAATGCAAATTTTTACGCCGGTCACGCTCCGCGCGGAATCGTTTCGCTCGACAGCCGCATTTGGTTCAACGACGCCAACTCGAGCACTTGGTATTTCATCCCCGGGCTGATTATGTTGATCCTGACGATCATCGGGATTTTTTTGACGGCGCTCGTAATGGCGCGCGAATGGGAGCGCGGCACGCTCGAATCGCTGTTCGTGACGCCCGTGCGCGTGCTCGAAATTTTGCTGTCGAAAATGATCCCGTACTTCGTAATCGCCATGTTCGGACTGCTGTTGTGTTTGCTCGCCGCGCGATATCTCTACGAAGTGCCGCTGCATGGATCGCTCGCCGCGTTGATGCTCGCCTCGGTTTTATATTTGTTCGTGGCGTTGGGGATCGGGCTGATGATCTCGTCGGCGACCAAAAGTCAATTCCTCGCAGCGCAAGTGGCGTTGATCATCGGCTTCTTGCCGTCGGTGATGTTGACGGGATTTTTATTCGACCTGCACAGCGTGCCGACGTGGGTTGCGACGATCGGACGAGCGCTGCCGCAGACGTATTACCTCGAGCTGTTGAAAACAATATTTTTGGCGGGCGACGATTGGACAATGATCGCGCGAAACTGTTCGGTGCTCGCCGCATACGCCGCGCTGTTCGTTTCGATCGCGCTGAAAATTACTCGAAAGCGGGTGGGCTGAATGTTTTTGCGCCGACTGCAATTTTTAATCCGAAAAGAATTTTTGACGACGCTCAAGAACCCGAAGACGCGCGCGATATTAATCGTGCCGGTGCCTGCCGCATACGCCGCGCTGTTGGTATCGATCGCGCTGAAAATTACTCGAAAGCGGGTGGGCTGAATGTTTTTGCGCCAACTGAAATTTTTAATCCGAAAGGAATTTTTGACGACACTCAAGGACCCGAAGACGCGCGCGATACTGATCGTGCCGGTGTTCGTGCAGAGTATGATCTTCGGCTACGTGGCGACATACGATCTCGATCGAGTGCCGTATGCGTTGCTCGACATGGATCGGTCGCGCGAATCGACGGAGTTTATCGCGCGGCTCGACGGCTCGACGGCATTTGAACGGGTGCGGACGATAATGAATGCGACGGAGATTGCCGATTGCATTGACTCGGGCGCGGCGATGTTGGTTGTGACGATCCCGCAAGATTTTTCGCGGCAACTGTCGAGCGGACGGACGGCGACGATCCAAGTGATCACGGACGGGCGAAACAGCATGACGGCGTCGTTGGCAAGCGGATATATCGGCTCGATCGCGGGCGCCTTCAACTCCGCGCGGAACCCGCGATTGAATTGTGTCGAGCTCGAAACGGTTGCGTGGTACAATCCGAATCTCATCACGCGATGGAATTTTTTACCGGCGCTGGTGGTGATGTTGAGCCTGGTGCAAGTGCTGATGCTCGGCGGCTTGTCGGTGGCACGCGAACGCGAGCAGGGCACATTCGATCAATTGTTGGTGACGCCGCTGTCGCCGACGCAGATTTTGATCGGCAAATCGGTCGTCCCGATCCTGATCGGGCTGTTGCAATCGACGATGGTCTTGCTGATCTGTCGCCGGTGGTTTGAAATCCCGATGGTCGGCGGGCTGCTGCCGATGTACGCGACGATTTTTGTGTTCATGTTGAGTTGCACGGGGCTGGGGCTGTCGATCTCGGCGGTGTCGACGTCGATGCAACAGGTGATCGTCTACTGCCTCGTGCTGATAATGCCGATGGTTTTGTTGTCGGGGATGGCGACGCCGATTGAAAACATGCCGGCGGCGTTGCAAACATTGACGTGGGCGAATCCGATGCGGTTTGCGCTCGACTCGGTTCGACGAATATATTTGGAAGGCGCGGGCATGTCGGACGTGGCGCTGAACTTTGCGCCGATGTTAGTGATCAGCGCGTTGACGTTGCCGATCGCGGGTTGGTTATTCCGACACAACTTATGATGTCGACGGCAGGAAAATTGATCGTGGCGCCGAAAGGTTGAGCATCAAAAATCGAAGGAGTGATCTCATGAGCGAGTTGGACGCATTGATTGAACGGCGCGACGAGGTACTGTCAAAGGTGAAGCGCATATCCGAGTCGTGCGAAGGAATCGAGAACGAGGAGAACGCCGCGCGCGTGACGGAGCTCAACGGCAAGCAGGCTGAACTGATCGCGATACGGGACGAGCTCAAGGCTAAGCTGTCCGGCGTCAATGGAGAGTTGTCGGCGATCGGCAAAAGCATTCGGGAGTTGTCGGGCTCGGGCATCGATAAAATTCTCGACGCGATCAAAAATCAACGGTGGTTTTGGTTCGCGGGCAAGCCGAAGATTCTTTTCGATCGAGATACCGCGCTCCTCTGGGCTGATCTCAATTATTTTCCTTACCAAAAAATTGAAGGCGGCGCTTATTATCCGAAAGAAGTTTTTCCGTTGCTCGACGCATTAAACATTGAAGGATTCAAAGGTTGGCGTATTCCTTCGGTTAAAGAACTTTACGCGCTCATTGACGATAAATCGTTTCCATTCATGGACGGAAAGATCCGACGGATCAAAAATCAATATTGGTGGCATGCCCTCGACGGCAGCAATACCATCTTGAACTTGGATGACGGCAATCGATACAACAGAAGTGATTATACCTCGTACATATTGCCGTGCTGTGATGCGTTGGTGCCGACGGATTACGTCAACAATCTTTCGCCGTCGAACAATTTTTATTCGGAGCGTGAGAAGCTGCAGTTCACGCTCGATATTTTCGTGCAGAACGATCTCGTGCCGCTGTTCGCCGACGAATCGATCACTCATCTCTATCGACAGATTTATGTCGAGAAGCCCGCGCTCCTCAAACAACTTGCCGAACTCGAGACGCAGATCGCCGAACTCCAAAACAATTCGCTGCGCCTCACCGCCAACTTCGATCACCGTCCGTTGCTCGCCAAGTACAATGTCGATGCCGTCAATCGTTCGCCGATTCAATACTATCAAGCCGTTCAATCCGTCGGCAACGCGCTCCTCGACGTCCTCAACGAATACGAGTCCGCTCAGTCCGAAACCATCAGCGATTTCTCCAAGCTCGCGCTCCGCCTCAACGCAAAGTATGTCGACAGCCCTCATCTCACCGACGACGAGAACAGGCTCCTTGCCGACCGTCAACAGTTCCTCGCTCAACATCTCGAGTTGGGCGTCGACGACGTCAAACATCAAATCCTGTCGATCAAATCTCAAGCCGACGATCTCTCCGCGCGGATCGATCGGATCAATCACGGCTCAAATTCAATCGTCGAGCTTGCCGCGCTCTACGTTGAGCCCCGCGTCGATTTTGCATTCCTCGTCGAGAACGCCGCTCATATCGTCCGCGCGGCTCAACAGCGCGTCGACTTCTTCACCCGACATCGAGCGTTCGTCACGAATGTCGTTGCGAAGTGGGCGGCTTGGACGGACAACTACAAGGCGTTCGCGACCAACATGCATGAGGAGCTTGCGTCGCTCTGTCGCGACGACGGCGTTGAGCCCGACACTTACGATGCGTGGTTCGACGATTGGCGGTCGAAACGTTTCACACTCGAGCAGAGATTTTTGCCGTTGGTCGAATTTGCGCTCAAGGGCAATCTGTTGTCGAGCGGCGATGAGGAGTCGGCGGCGGAGCGAATGTTGACGATCCTGCAGACGTATCGAGACGATGTCGACGGATTTTATCTGCACGAGCGCAAAAATATCTATCAAAAGTTTGCGTTCCAAGCGGGCGGCGACTTGCAAGAGAAGTTCGAGACGGAATCGGAGCTTTACAAGCTGACGGAGAAATTTCAACGGGCGGTGCAGGAGATCATCTTCGGTTGCGAGCGGACGGAGGAGCGAATGTTTCTGTTGCGTTGGGCGGAGCCGCTGTCGAACGTGCCGATAACTCAACTGGTGACGTTCATTCAAGAGCGGGAGCTCGACGTGATCTCGGCGGAGGTGCTCAACCAATTTGCTGAGCTTCGACGTCAAAACTTCGCGGCGTATCTGGCGGACAGTCGAGCATACGGCGAGGCGCTGCAGAAGCGCGAGAAAGAATATACGGCGCTGGTGTTTCGCATGCGCAAGGATTTGATGAAACAGTGAGGAGTGATCGAGATGGGCTTGTTCAGCGTAATCGGCGGTGCAATAAAATCGGTCGTGAGCACGGGCGCCAAGATCATCAAAGCCATCGTAAACGCTCCGCCCAAAAGTCCGCCGACGGTGCCGGAATTTCCGATTTCTTTACCGACGTCGCCGTTTCCGACCGATCGATCGGAGCAACGACAGGAATATTATCAACCGACGTATCAACCGACGTATCAACAGCCGACGGTGGTATATGAGGGCGGCAACGATGCGGAGCGAATCCGTCTGATGAAAGAAGCGCAGCTCGAGATCATCAACGCGCAGAGAGACAGTCAGATTGCGATCGAAGAAGCGCGCGTCAACGGATTGAATACGATAGCCGTTCAGTTGGTGGCGTTGCAAGACAAGATGCTCGACGTTGCGCAAAAGCGGTTGTTGATCATCGAGGAAGGCTCGATGCCGATCGTCCGCGAGATTGAAGCGTTCTATGACGAGATCGGTCAGCGGATCGAGCGCGACAATGAGCTGTACAACACACAAAAATTGCCGCAGCTGTTAGAGATATTGGGGCGCTACGATGATGGATCGCCTCAACATCGGATATACGCGACGCAGATCGGCAACGACCTCGAGCGGCACAACCAATTCATTTCGCAGCAGCTTGAGCAAGTGCTTGCGCGACAGAATTTGGTGATGCAGAGTTTCTTGTCGTCGAAGGAACGGATCATCGAGCAGACGGGGCAACTGACGCAGATGATCGCCCTGAAGTACATCGATCAACAGCTCAAAGGTTTAGCTCCCGGACGCAACGATGTCGGCGACGGTGGCGTTGGCGGCGCGAATCAGATCGGTCGGAGCGAGAATCAATTGTTGCCCTCGAAGTCCGGCGCTGATTGAAATTTTTTCGAGCGCGGTTACCTTTTGATCGATGAAGACGGGGAAATTTTTTTTGGCTCCGAGTGGTGAGCAACCGCCGCGCATATATCCCGTGGTCGGGAGCAACTCCTTCAACGCGATCAGCTCGACCGATTTATTGTTCGACGCCCGCGCCAACGCTTTTAAATCTAATTCGTCGGCGCCGTTGATCACCGCCATTATGATCCCCGTCCGATCGCCACGCCCGACGAGCGTCTTAAACACCGTCGTGATGTCGAGCCCCGCCGTTGCCGCCACATGCTCCGCCGATAAATCATTTTCATCGACTTCATACGTTTTGATATCGTAATTTATTTTGAGATTGTCGAGAATCCGCGCGGCATTGGTCTTTTTTATTTTCTTCAATCCGATTACCCCCAAAGAAAATTTAAAAGCGGCTCCGCCCCGCATTGGGATGAAGCCGCCAAATTTTTTCGATTCAATGAGCCGACGCGCAATTACGAATTACGAATTACGCATTACGCATTACATCATGCCGCCCATTCCACCCATGCCGCCCATGCCTGCGCCTGCCGGCATTGCGGGTTCCTTTTCGGGCTTGTCGGCAACGAGCGTCTCGGTCGTGAGGATCATCGACGCGATCGACGCCGCATTTTGCAACGCACTCCGCGCGACCTTCGCCGGATCGACGATGCCCGCTTTGATCATGTCAACATACTCGTTCGTCAACGCGTTGAAGCCCACGCCCTGCGGCGCCTTCTTGACTTCAGCCACGACCACCGAACCTTCCATGCCCGCGTTGTCGGCAATCTGACGAACCGGCTCTTCGATCGCGCGGCGAATGATGTCCACGCCGACCTTGACGTCGCCCGTCGCCTCTACGCCGTCGAGCACGGGGAGAATATCAATAAACGTCGTGCCGCCGCCGGCAACGATGCCTTCTTCGACCGCCGCGCGCGTCGCGTTGAGCGCGTCTTCGATGCGGAGTTTCTTCTCCTTCATCTCGACTTCCGTCGCCGCGCCGATCTCGATCACCGCAACGCCGCCCGCCAACTTCGCAAGACGCTCCTGCAGTTTTTCTTTATCGAAATCACTCGTCGACTCGGCAATCAATTTCTTGATCTGACCGATGCGCGAATTGATTTCGTCCTTATCGCCGACGCCGTCAACGATCGTCGTCTCTTCCTTCGTCGAGCGCACCTGACGCGCACGTCCGAGGTCTTCAAACGTCACGCTGTCGAGCTTGCGACCGATATCTTCACTGATCACGTTGCCGCCCGTCAAAATCGCAATGTCCTCGAGCATCGCCTTGCGACGATCACCGAAGCCCGGCGCCTTGACTGCCAACGCCTTAAACGTGCCGCGCAGTTTGTTGACAACGATCGTAGCGAGCGCCTCACCGTCAACATCCTCGGCAACGATCACGAGCGGCTTGCCCTGCTTGACAACCTGCTCGAGAATCGGAAGAATGTCGGCGATCGACGAAATCTTACGGTCGGTGATCAAAATGTACGGGTCGTCGAGAATCGCTTCCATCTTGTCGGTGTCGGTGACCATGTACGGGCTGATGTAGCCGCGATCGAACTGCATGCCTTCGACGACGGACAGATTTGTATTCATCGTCTTCGACTCTTCGACGGTGATAACGCCGTCGTTGCCGACTTTTTCCATCGCGTCCGCAATCAGCTGACCGATCTCTTCGTCGCTCGACGAGATCGCGGCAACCTGAGCGATAGCCTCTTTGCCTTCAACCTTCTGCGAACGGTTTTTGATCTCCTCGACGAGTTTCTTGACGGCGAGCTCGATGCCCTTCTTGACGATCATCGGATTGGCTCCGGCTACGACATTGCGCATGCCTTCGCGGACGATCGCCTGTGCGAGCAACGTTGCGGTGGTGGTGCCGTCGCCGGCGGTGTCGTTAGTTTTCGTCGCGACTTCTTTGACGAGCTGAGCGCCCATGTTCTCGAACGGATCGGGCAATTCGATATCGCGGGCGATCGTCACGCCGTCGTTGGTGATGGCGGGCGCGCCGTACTTCTTGTCGAGGACGACGTTGCGTCCCTTCGGACCGAGCGTCACCTTGACCGCATTTGCAAGCGCATCGACGCCGCGACCGAGCGCGCGACGCGCATCTTCATCAAACAAAATCTCTTTTGCCATGGATTGAATCAAACCTCCAAAAAAATTTACGATCGGCAGTCGCGATTAAAGGACTGCGAGAATATCACTCTCACGGATGACAAGGTAATCGGTCTCGTCAACCTTCACTTCGGTGCCCGCGTACTTATTGAAGAGCACGAGATCGCCGACGGCGACTTCGGATTTTGCGCGCTCGCCGTTGTCGAGGAGCTTGCCGGAGCCGATAGCGATCACTTTACCCTTTTGGGGCTTTTCTTTTGAAGTGTCGGGAATGACGATGCCGCTTTTGGTCGAGCGCTCGACTTCGGCGACTTCGATTACGATTCTGTCAGCCAACGGTTTGATCATACGAAAGAACCTCCTAAAAAAATTATGCCGTTATCGACGATCGGGATCGTCAACGGCTCATATGATAATCGTTTAAAATGAATAAGTCAAGAGATAAGTCAAAAAAACAATTTTAATCCCGACGGAATGATGGGGCGCCGCCGACGCTCCCGCCCTCCGAGTGCGGCGCCCAACGGAGTCGGAGGTTCCCACCCGCGTCGGCGGCGCCCGTCTTGCGTTGTCGGCAGTCAACTGATTTCGCGGCGCACGTCCCGCGTCGAAGGTGCTCGACCGATTTCGCGGCGCACGTCTCACGTCGGCGGCGCCCGATCAGCATCAACGACGCCCGACTGTTTTTGCGGCGCACGTCTCGTGCTGGCGGCGCCCGACTTTTTTCGCGGCGCACGTCTCGCGCCGGCGACGCCCGACCGTTTCCGCGGCGCTCGTCTCACGTCGACCGCGCCCTTTTTTGTTCTAAAAGCGATATCTTTTAAAGGGTGGGTGGGCAAATCCGTCGCCCCGCGCGCTCGAAGGCGGCGCCCCGAGCATCGGGCGGCTCTTTGGTCGGCAGGCTTGCCTGCCAATGGGCGGGTGGGTGGGATAATATTTTCAGCGGACGCGTTTCATTCTGACGATGGTGATCTTCGGAGGCGTCATCGGCTCGAGCTCCATGATCATAAACGACGAGCGCTCATCATCGCGCGGACGCGACGCACTCCCCGGGTTGAGCAACACCGGCGGTCCCGACAAATACTCCACGATATGAGTATGACCGAAAATCGCAATGTCCGCGTTCTGTGACTCCGCCGCCTCCATCACGTATTCTTGCGTATATCGAACGCCGTAGTTGTGCCCGTGCGTCATGAATATTCGATGCCCCGCCACGTCGACGATGCGCTCATAGCACATTTCGCCCGTCGGCCAATCGCAATTGCCCGCTACTCCGTACACCGGCACGTTGTAAGTCGTCGCCAGATACTCCGCGTCGGGCGTGCAATCGCCCAAGTGCAGCCACAAATTCATGTCGTCGGCTATCGAAAACGCCTCGTCGATCGCCGCCCAATTGCCGTGCGTGTCGCTTATGATTCCGATCTTCACTTCCTACAACTTCCCTTCACTCCAAGCGGACACAGCCGCGACCATTTTACGCAGAGCCTCGCCTCGATGACTGATTTTATCCTTCCGGTCGAGCGTGAGCTCCGCCATCGTCAAATTATCTTCGATATAAAAATACGGATCGTAGCCGAAGCCTCCCGTTCCGCGCGGAATTTTTTTTATGATGCCGCGACAAATGCCCTCGGTTTGAATGACGCTCCCGTCGACGTCGACGAAGGCAAGCGCGCATTTGTAGGCGGCGGTCGATTGATTGACGCCGATCCGCTCGAGCTCACTGACGAGCATTCGATTGTTCTCACCGTCGGCGGAATCGTGAGCGTGATCGGGATCGACGGTCGAGCGAAGGGCGGCGTATCGCGCGGAGTAAACGCCGGGCATGCCGTCAAGCGCGTCGACGCAAAGCCCCGAGTCGTCGGCAAGACACGCCCGATTGAGCAGTCGACCGAAAAATTTTGCCTTGATCAAAGCGTTGTCGGCGAAAGTTTTTCCGTCCTCGACGGCATCGGGCACATTAGGAAACTGCTCGAGCGAAACGATCTCGAACGGCAGATTTTGAAACGCGGTGCGCATCTCACGGAATTTATTTTTATTCTTCGTCGCGATAAGCAACTGCTTCATGACATCAACACTTTCAACCAAATTCTTCATTAGTCCCCTAAAGGGATTAAAACCGTCGTCTTTTAAGGGCGGAAATAAATGTTTATGGGGCGCCGACGCCGCTCCCACCCTTGGAGCGCGGCTCCCAACAGGAATCGCGGTACCCACCCCGCGCCGACGGCGCCCTTATTCTGAAAAGAATATTTTCAAGGGTGGGCGGATGGTATGAAAAATTTTTTTCCATCACCCCGATGGAGCGCTGCCGACGTCCCGCCCCCGAGCGCGGCGCCCGACTTTTGTCGCGGTTTCCACCCCGCGCCGACGGCGCACTCTTTTAAGGGAGGGTGGGCGGGAAAGATTATCCCACCCGTCCGACGCGCCAGACCAAATCTGAGCCGAGCGCGTCTTTTTGAATCGAGATCAATTCGTCGATACCGAGCTCCGCGAAATCGATCATCTTGTCGAAGTCACGACGCGAGAAGGGATGCCCTTCGCCCGTCGATTGAATTTCAATAAATTGACCGCGCCCGCTCATCACGACGTTGCAATCGACAACCGCCGTCGAGTCCTCGTCGTAGTTGAGATCGAGCAGCGCCTCACCGTCGGCGTTGAGCCCGACCGAGATCGCCGCAACAAAATCCGTCACGGGGAAGGTGCCGCCGACTTTATAAATGGTGTCGCAAGCCTCGACGAGCGCAACCAACGCGCCGGTGATCGCCGCGCAACGCGTGCCGCCGTCGGCTTGAATCACGTCGCAATCGATAGTGATCGTGCGTTCGCCGATCGCGTTCAGATCGACGACGGAGCGGAGCGCGCGCCCGATCAACCGCTGAATTTCTTGAGTGCGCCCCGAGAGTTTATTGCGTTCTCGAGAGACGCGGTCGCGAGTGGCGCTCGGGAGCATGGAATATTCAGCGGTGAGCCAGCCCTGCCCCGTGCCCTTGAGGAACGACGGGACGTGATCGGCGATGGTGGCGGCGCAAATGACTTTAGTGTTGCCGACCTCGATTAGTGCGGAGCCGGGCGGATAATTTTGGCAGTGACGAGTGATGGAAGTATGACGCAATCGATCGCAACGGCGTCCGTGAGCTCTGTCCAAGGCAGGCACCTCTCATATTATTATCGACAGTAATTGTACAATAAAAAATATCTGATCGCAAAAATTTTTTTGATCCCGC